>JASFHE010000219.1:0-9628 GCA_050123415.1 Desulfobacteraceae bacterium
CCAGGAGTCTGAGTACCTCCCATACCTTTTCCTCATCACTCCGGTCTCCCTTCCAGGAAAGGTAGGGCCTTCTTCCCATGAGGACCACGTCAAATACGGTATTCGGGAATACCCGCAATGCACTCTGGGGTACATATGCAATTTTTTTTGCTATCTCGAGCCTGCCCATCTTTCCTGTATTACAGCGGTCAACCGTGACATCTCCTGTAGAAGGAATGAGAATTCGATCGATGCATTTTATAAGTGTGGATTTACCTGAACCGTTCGGACCGACAATGCTGACTATCTGGCCGTCATTCACATTCATAAAAAAATCCTTCAGTATACGTTTGTTGTGATAACCGAAGTTCAGATTCTTTATGGAAAGTTTACTTATCATGACCAGTACTCCTTGCGTTTACCTTTAAGGATAAGAGATAAAAACAGCGGTACACCGATCATGGACATAATAATGCCGGTAGGTAAAACCGCTGATCCCAGTATGTTCATGGATATGGCATTGGCTATCAGCAGTATAGCCGCGCCTATTCCGCCGCTTGCCGGTATCAGGTAGCGGTGGTCATTGCCCAGTATCAATCTGCCGATATGCGGCGCAATCAGGCCTGCAAAGCCTATTACCCCTACAAAGGAGACAATTGCCGCAACAAGGAGGCTTGCTACTGTCATTGTCATTATCCTGACAAATCCGGCATTTACCCCCATGCTTTTTGCGCTTTCATCACCTGCTGTCATCAGATTAAGGTCCCATGCCCTGCTGAAGATAATGGGAATACAGATTAATGATACTGTCCCCAGAAACATGATGCCGTTCCAGTTGATGTCGGCAAGTGAGCCCATGCCCCATAGGGACATTATGTCCCGCTGTTCGTCGTCAGCAATGTAGTTGAAAAACTGGTTTGTCCCCTGAAAGAGATAGTTGACCGCGATCCCGGCAAGGATCATGGTCTCGGATGTGGCGCCTCTGAATGCCGAAAGGGAGATAATGAATCCTGAGCAGAGCAGGGCGCATAAAAAAGCGTTGACCACCAGGAAGTAGGGGCCGTCAAGGATGGTAATGCCGAATACTGCAGCGATTGATACGCCGAAGTGTGCACCGGATGATATACCGAGGGTAAAAGGGCTTGCCATAGGGTTTTTAAGGACTGCCTGCATTACGCATCCGCAGACGCCCAGGCCTGCCCCTGCGATTACAGCGCCAAGGATAAGCGGAAGACGTATTTTAAGTATTACATGATTTATAAGATCATCTATTTCAAAAAGCCCGGGACAAAACCTGTTTGCCAGTGTGCAGTATACATCGGAAATCTTCATGGGAACCTGCCCGAGCGTTATAATGATACCGAATGAGATAACAAGCAACACTGCAAGTCCGGTAAGAAAAAGGGTCTTCTTCCAGACAGAATGGGAATGCTCCTGCCGGACCCGGCTGAATTTTCCGGCCCTTGTCTTTTTCGCTTTTCCATAAAATGAGCGAAATGAAAAATACCTGATCACTTTTATTACCTGTCGAGGGCTTTTATCAAGCCTGCGGTTGTTCCGGTGTCATCAACCCTGTTGGTTACAACAATGAGGTTTCTTTCCTTGGCAATCTCGGATAGATTCTGGAATTCACGAAGCTTCAGGGCTGTGGGTGTCTTTTCATAAAGTCCCGCTGCCTCGGTCATGCGTTTTGATGCCTGGTATTCACCGTCCGCCAGTATAATTCTGGCCCTTCTCTCCCTTTCTGCCTCCGCCTGACGTGCAATGGCCCGGAGCATATTCTCGGGCAGGGCAATGTCCCTGATGGTTACAACATCAACGGTAATTCCCCATGGGTTAGTTACACTTTCAAGCGATGTCTGGATCTTCTGGTTCAGGACTTCCCTGTCGGAAAGAGCCGCATCGAGATCATTCTGGCCGAGTACGTCCCTGAGCATTGTCTGGGCAATAAGGGCTGTCGCGCCCTCGTAGTCTTCAACTTCCACTATTGCTTTTGTTGCATCCTTGACATGGTAGTAGATGACCGCATCTACATCCACGCTGATATTGTCGCGTGTTATTATGGTCTGTTTCGGCACATCGAGCTGCCTGATTCGGAGGTCAACACGAACTATCTGATCAACAAAGGGTATGATCAAAAAGATGCCCGGCCCCTTTATCCCGGCAAGGCGGCCGAACCGGAATATGACTGCCCGGTCATACTGACGCATGATTCTTACTGATAACAACACTAATATGAACAAAATTGCTGCAATCAGGACTACTTGGAAAAAAGACATGTTATTGTTCCTTTACGTCTATGATTTTTATAGCTTTATTAACCGAATCTCCGGGGTATGCTTTTTTGATGCCCCGGAGATTCCTGTTATTTATATGTCAGGGTAAACTGCATACCTATACTCCGGCCTCTATCCATATAGTAGCCTGTGACATACCGTGTGGAGTAGTGTTCATTCCCCAGGTTTCGGCCGTAAAGCGATGCGGTAAGCAGGAATTGATTAAACTTAAAATCCCGTTTGATATTTGCATCGATTCTTGTGTAATCGCCCAGGCCCTCTGTTTCCCGTACTCCCATGGGGCTTCTGGAATTTAACCATTTATCGACTTTTTTGATGGACAGGTTTATTCTGTATGCATTCCATTTATGGTTTAACTTAACAGAATACAGGTCTTCCGGTTTGCTTGTGCCAATTGAATCGGTAGTAACACCGCCGCTGGTGGATTCGATATCAAGCATGCGTGTCCAGGTTACTGTATAGGAGGTATTTTTTAAGATATTTCCTTTAAGCATTACCTCAATGCCCCTTCTGAGTTGATCGGATTCCGTGTAGTAATAATAAGTGGCGTCATCAATGATGTAAGTGTTTGAGGAGGCTGATTTCCCGTTTTCAATATCAACATTAAACCATGTAACAGCCGGTTTTAGCCACGATGTAAAATCGGCACCTACTGCTAGTTCAACACGCTCCTGATTTTCGCGGTGAGGCGTTGCATCGTCTTCCAGCCGCATATCAAAATCTCCCACTGTTCCCTGTTCACCTCGATAGTAGCGGCCGTCCAGGGTGTAGGTATCGTTTATCCGCCAGTGAGCTCCTAGGGCAAAGACCTTTGAAGGCGCCATATCAACATTGTTGTTGGCATCATCATTGGCCATAGATTCCCTTCTGCCTGCGCTTGAGTTGTCTATATGCTTGGTGTCCTCACGATAACCCCCGTCAAAGGAAAGGTTGCCCTCCAGCATGGTGTGTTCCACGGATGCGGACCAGCCTGTGACAGTGGTGTCGTATTTCCAGTATCCATTATACAGATTGCCCCCGAGACCGGTGCTGTTTGACATCTGGCCTCCCACCTGGAGGAGGGTGTTCCCGAAGCGGGCATTATGACGAAGACCGATACCCTTTGTGTCTTCATCATAATCTCTATAGGAAGCGCTGTCGGATACAAAACTCTCGTTATTTTCATTTTGTTCGTATTCGGTCTTGAAGAGGTTTAACAGTGTTATCTGGTCAGGAGTCCACTGCATTGTCATATCCGTTGAAAATATCTTGGCCTTAAGAGGGTCGTAGTACCATTTAACTCCCGAGAGTTCTCCATACACGTCAATACCGCGCTGCATTTCAATATACCCGGAATCTATGTAGGCCATCAGGTTGATATTGAATTTGCCGGCATTAAAACCCGCATTGACCATTCCGGCGTCTCCTCCCCGACCGTCAAACCAGCTATCCTGGCTGGGCCTGTCCATCTTGGAGCCAAGCACACCGATATATCCGTTGACCCCGGAGGATTTTTCCATCTTGGTTCCCATATACAGGCTTTCATTTGTAGCTGTCGGATGACCGCCTACATGTTTTTCAAAAGATCCTGAAAGAGCTGCCTGTGCTTTTTCAGGCTGTTTGGTTCTGATGATAATAAATCCGGTCACAGTGCCTGATCCTGAATTTGATGCACCTATAGGAATCGCCGGACCAAGAGTCAGTGATGTAGATCCCCTGACGATCTGCATTTCTTCAATGGCTGTTACCGGAAGCTTGTAAAGTATCCTGTTGGCAGAAGGCGGCAGAACCGCCCCGTCAATGATGTATGTATAACTACCCCCGCCGCGCTGGGAAACCCCAAAGGGGCTTCTGCGGCCCTGATAGGTCAGGGTGACGCCTGTTGCCTTATCAAGCAGGTCATACACATCACTTGGTTCCAGGTTTTCGATATCTTCCCTTCTAAATACTTCCGTGCCGAACTGGGCGCTTTTTTCCACCCGATACATGTTTGTAATGCTGCTCAGGTCAAGGTCCTGACGCATGGAAACAGGTTTGTCAACCACTGTCATGGGTTCAATCTGCTGTGCCGATGTTGCCCGTTTTTTTGATTTCTCGGTCTCTTTTTCGTCTTCATCTCCTGCCATTGCATAAGACGCCAGGGCAAGAGAAGTAAAAAGTAAGCTTATATTTATTAGATTTTTGTACTTGAATTTCATATTTTTCCCCTTTTTATTTCATAACAGTATTTGTTTTATATTTTCAGGTCTTTCAAATTCAATTGTATCCGGATCAGGGACTGCTCTCTTAAAAAGCTAATATGCTATCTATAGATAATCTTTTTCATTTCCTCGTCAGATATTTTAACTCCAAGAAAGAGACTGTAAAATTCTCTTGAGTCCTTTATGATGTCGATTTTATACCCATCAGGGTAGAATATATTAGTCAGCCATTTTAATCCCAGTAACCTCATGAATGACGGAGGACGGTCAAACCAGTTGAAAGGAGACCTTGGTATCAGATAGACTTTTCCTTCCTTCGCCGCCTTGACCTGTTGCCATGAGGAGTCTTCTTCCTTAACGATCCTGTCGTAAAAAACTTTGCTCTGCGTAATGATGAAATCCGGATTATACTGATGGATCTGTTCCATGGTCATCTTTTCAAATCCCATGTGACTTGACGTATGGCAGCGATGGATGTTTGTATCACCTGTGTACCGCAGCATCTCTACATGGATGGAATCATCGCATTCTGTACTCAGACCGTCATCTTTTTCTGCATAGTAGACTGTAGGCCTCTTATTTTGTGGAACTTTATCAACAGCGTTCCCGATCTCCGACAATGTATCCCTGAAATAATCACTCAGCTTTTTTGCCCGCTCATCTCTCCCAAGGACCTTTCCCAGAAACAGATAAATATCCGGGTAATCATTGAAAGATTCGGCAATAGCGTACACAACCGGGAGATCAAGCTGATTTAATATTTCAGCTATTCTTCCCGGTTGTGTCGCGGCGGATGTCTTTGTGGACCACATTAACTGTATGCTCTTAATACGCCAGAGAAAATTTTATCCCGATACTCCGGCCCCGGTCTAGGTAATATCCCGAGGACCTTCCTATGGTTGCATAATTTTCATCCTTTAAATTGCGTCCAAAGATCGCAACATTCAGGAGAAAATCCCGGAAATTAAAATCACGTTTGATATTTGCATCTATCCTGGTATATCCGCCAAGGATATCGTCACCGGTTGTTGAATCTTCCCATGAGTCAACCCTTCTTATTGACAGGTTGATTCTATATTTATCCAATTTGTGGCTTATGGTCATGCCGTAAAGATTTTCAGGCCTGCTTTTTCCTACTGAATCGGTTGTCACTCCGTTACTTGTGCTTTCTATATCAAGCATGCGTGTCCAGTTTAAACTGTAAGTGGTGTTTTTAAGAATATTTCCTTTAACCAAAAGTTCCAGCCCTCTTCTATGCTCGTCTGATTCGGTGTAGAAGTAATAGGTTCCACCGTCAAGCTCGTAGGTGGTGGAACTGGCAGACTTTTTATTTTTGGTGTCAATATCGAACCAGGTAAGTATTGGCCTGAACCAGGTTGTATAGTTTGCCGCTATGGCTGCTTCGATACGGTCCTGTTTCTCCCTGTGCGGAGTTGCATCGTCTACCAGCCTCATATCAAAATCTCCTGTTGTGCCCTGCTCACCGCGATAATAACGTCCATCAAATGTGTAGGTATCATTAATCTGCCAGTGGGCACCCATGGCGAATATTTTGGAAGGAGCCATATCAACATTGTTGTTGGCATCGTCGTTGGCGGCAGCTTGATTTCTGCCTGAACTTGAGTTGTCAATATGCTTGGTATCTTCACGATACCCGACGTCAAAGGAAAGGCCCCCATCCAGCATGGTATGTTCCACGGAGGCTGACCAGCCACTTACCGTAGTGTCATATTTATTGTAAGCACTGCGGCAATTGCCACCAAGTCCTGTGCTGTTGGATATCTGACCTCCCGCCTGAAAAAGGGTGTTTCCAAATTGTGCATTGTGTCTGAGACCGATACCCTTGGTCTCTTCCTCGTAACCCCTTTCAGAACCGGTATTGGTTGAAAAAGTCTTACTCCATTCATGCTGGTCATACTCAACCTTAAAGAGATTCAAAAGGGTAACTTGGTCCGGGGACCACTTCATCGCCATGTCGGTTGTTAATACTTGTACCTTAAGTGAGTCGTAATACCACTTCATGTCGGAAAGTGTCCCGTCCAGCCCAATGGAACGCTGCATTTCAAAACTTCCAGAGTCTTTATAGGCCATAAGGTTGATGTTGAATTTGCCGGCACTAAGACCTGTATTGATCATTCCTGCCTCTCCGCTCCTGCCGTCAAACCATTTATCAAGGCTCGGTTTATCCATCTTTGAACCAAGAATTCCGATATACCCGTTGTTGTCGGAGGATTTTTCTATTTTTGTCCCCAGGTACAGGCTTTCGTTAGTAACTATTGGATGTCCGCCGGAGTATCTTTCAAAAGATCCCGAAAGGATTGCCTGTGTCTTTTTGGGCTGTTTTGTTCTTATAATAATATACCCTGTATTTAACCCCGATCCTGAACTGGATGAACCTATAGGTATTGAAGGTCCCAGTGTAAGAGAAGTTGAGCCACGTACTATCTGCATCTCTTCAATGGCTGCGACAGGAATTTTATACAGGATACGATTGACTGATGGCGGAAGAACAGCCCCGTCTATTATGTAGGTAAAACTTCCTCCTCCGCGTTTTGATATATGAAACGGACTCCTGCGGCCCTGATATCTAATATTGAAACCTGCTGCCATTTCTATCAGGTCATTTACATCGCTTGGATTAAGATTTTCGATTTCTTCCCGGGTAAACACTTCCGTGCCGAACTGTGCGCTTTTTTCAACCCGATACATGTTTGTAATACTGCTCATATCAAGGTCCTGTCGCATGGAAACAGGTTTGTCAACCACTGTCATAGGCTCAATCTGCTGTGCCGATGATGCATCTTTTGCTGATTGCTGAACTTCTTCATCTTCATTATCTCCTGCTACTGCATTCGGACCCATAGAGAGAAATGTGAGTAATAAACTAATAATAAAAATATTCCTGTACTTGTACTTCATAAAAAAATCCCCTTAGTTTAAAATAAGTTACCTTTTGTTTTCAGATGATCAGCTGTATCTAATTATTTCTGCTGTTCCATCAAGCGCGAGTTGTTGCCAGGTTCGCGTAATATATGTTTAAGGGGCAGCAAATAAATTGTGAAATGTAATAAATAACGGTAAAATGACGTTTATAAAATACATTAAAGGTGCTATAATAAATAAGTTGCTGAAAGTCAATATTTAGTTTTATTATTTTTAACATAATGTAATATGTTGGTAGTGTTATATATTTAATAACAATTTTGGGAAATTTGTGAAGGTAAATGGGAGAGGATCTGATAAAAAGCAAATGCATAGAATAGAGGATTGAACATAACGATGCTTTTGCTAAAAGCTAAGTGAACCGATAAAGGAATGAAGGTTAAAGTAAAAAAATTTGGTCATATTGCTCAAAAAAGTAATAAAGTTTGAGGTATTATTGCTTTCCGAATCCACATACCGGATAATATGCATTGCATATTTTTTCTGTCTAAACGATTTTTTTTCATGTGTTGCAGAAGATATTATCCCTGTTTCTTTTTCATATCCTCATTTTTATTTCTCATTGGTCTGTTTTAGGTAGCTCCATAGATATTTGACATCTTAGTATTCCCCAAATCGATAATCTTGGCGCCATATTCTTTCAGTATGTCTTGTTCTTGATTATTATGCGATATAAAGTATACATGTTTTCCCTTTTTTACTTTTTCAAATAGGATCTTTATGAGATGTTCTTTTGCTTTCTTGTCAAGATGAGATGAAAGTTCATCGATAAGAAATAGATCCTTTTCGAAACATAGGTCAGCACATATATCGACCCTGCCTTTATGGCGAAATCAAATATAAAAAAGAGAGAAACCGCAAGGGTGCTGTTCATTTCAAACATTTCAGTCCCCCCTGCCATCAAA
Organism: Desulfobacteraceae bacterium; assembly: GCA_050123415.1. Lineage (GTDB taxonomy): Bacteria > Desulfobacterota > DSM-4660 > Desulfatiglandales > HGW-15 > JAAZBV01. Next base: position 8,305 of record JASFHE010000219.1, read on the forward strand.
TTATTGAAATACTTTTTGATAACAATAGGTTCGTAAAAAATAATAAATGTTGAAGGCAGCAACAAACAGAATATCAGAATGTTGAAAAGTACAATTTTGATCAGGAGTCTTTTTCTTTCTTTCATATTGGGTTCCTTGCGCAGATACTGGACAGTGTCCATTCAGAAAGTATAATTGAAATAAAAAGGAAAAGAGTGCATTTTTATGTCAATCGTGTTGAGCGTGTGAATAAGTGGTTATTTTAATATTGACATATCACATCTCTCTCCATATATTCAACAACCTGAATGTGACTATTTGACAACCGGATTACAGATAAAATTGCAGTGAAAAAGATATACAGAGGTTCCGACAGATCAATATGAAACGGATTATTCATATAGCCAAAGATACCATGTGGAGATTTTTATGAAATTTGTCATTTGCGGAAAAGGCGGATGTGGCAAAAGCACAGTAACCACACTTTTGGCACGGCAATATGCCGCGACAGGGAAGCGGGTTATCGTAGTGGATACGGACGTATCAAATGTCGGGATTCACAGAATTCTCGGCGCTGAGGCCACTCCCGATTTATCCGAATATTTTGGCGGAAGAAAGTCTATGATGGAATCCGTCCGGGCGGCTAACGAAAAAGATATCCCTCCGGGGGCGCCTGTACTCGGCACATGGACATACAGCACAATTCCAAAGGGATACAGCTCGATAAAAGATGATGTTCAGCTTATTACAATCGGAAAACTCCGGGATACATCCGAAGGATGCACCTGTTCCATAAGCACTCTTGCCAGGCAGTTCATACTGGGTCTTGCCCTGGAGGAGAACGACCGGGTCATTATTGACACGGAGGCCGGTATTGAACATTTCGGACGGGGAATCGATAAATTATGCGAAGCAGTTCTCATGGTGGTCGATCCGTCCTATGAATCATTATGTCTTGTAAAGAAGATTTCCGGGATGGCCGATTCCATAGAGGTTCCTCTGTTCTTTGTCCTGAATAAAACAGACAGTTCCACTTCCAGGGTTCTTCGTGAAACCATTCCCGACAGGGATCGTATCATAGGAGAATTTGAACTGGATACCGACATACTGGAGGCCGGTCTTGAAGGCAGTGTGTTTCCCTTCGGTCATCCGGCGGCGGCAACGGTTCTTGATAACCTGAAATCCCGCCTGAAAGCAGACAATATTGCAGCATGATCAAATACCGGCAGACATACAAAGAAGCCTGTTTGCCGGCGATACAATATTTGGGTGAACCATGAAACTTATGATAAGCGGGAAAGGCGGTTCCGGGAAAAGCACGATCGCCGCACTCCTTGCAAAACAA
>JASFHE010000220.1:0-9619 GCA_050123415.1 Desulfobacteraceae bacterium
CGTTGTCTGCGGCGGTTTTGCAATGCCTATCCGGGAAGGAAAGGCACAGGAAATATATATAGTAGTTTCAGGCGAAATGATGGCCATGTACGCGGCTAACAACATCTGCAAGGGTATTGTCAAGTTCGCGGAGGCAGGCGGTGTAAGGCTTGGTGGCCTGATCTGTAACAGCAGGAAGGTTGATAATGAACAGGAAATGATTGAAAAACTTGCTGAAAAGCTTGGAACCCAGATGATCCACTTTGTCCCGAGGGACAACATGGTCCAGAAGGCAGAGATAAACAGGAAAACGGTTATAGAGTTTGCACCTGATCATCCCCAGGCTGATGAATACAGGGCACTGGCCAAGAAGATAGATGGGAATGAGATGCATGTAGTTCCAAAACCCCTTGAAATAGAAGAGCTTGAAAGTCTTCTTATCGAATATGGAATCGGGGCATAATAAGGAAGCTGCCTGTCACGGCGTAGTTCAAAGAACGAAGCCGGATCAGCTGTCAGCTTTCAGCAAAAGACTTTAAATAAAAAATATGGAGAATAAAAAATGTTGATGATTAGATCCATTATTAGACCTGAAAAAGTTGATGACACACTTGCAGCCCTTATGGAGGCAGGATTCCCGGCAGTTACAAAAATGTCAGTTGTAGGCCGCGGGAAGCAGCGGGGTATAAAGATAGGTGAAATAACATATGATGAAATTCCAAAGGAACTTCTTATTACAGTAATTCCATCAAAGGATAAGGATTTTGTAGTAAGGACAATAATAAAGGCTGCAAAGACCGGAGAGAAGGGCGCCTTTGGTGATGGTAAGATATTTATAACCCCTGTAGAAGAAGCTTACACCATAAGCTCGGGTGTTAAAGAGACACCTGACGGAGAACTGGAAGAGGTGAAAATATGAGAGAGGTAATGGCCATTGTGCGTATGAACGCCATGAACAAGACAAAACGGGCCCTTGCCGATGCAGGAATCACTTCATTGACAGCCAGGGACGCGCTTGGAAGAGGAAAGGGGCTGGTTGATATTCAGCTTCTGGAGGGGGCTGAAAAGGGCTATGAAGAGGCCATCTCCCAGCTTGGAGGCAGTCAGAGACTTATACCGAAACGTACTTTGTTCATAGTTGTACCGGAAAAGTTAGTGGCAAAGACTGTAAAGACAATCATTAAAATTAACCAGACGGGTAAGGCCGGAGACGGCAAAATATTTGTAAGCCCGGTTATGGATTCAATAAGTGTTCGAACAGGCGTAAGTGGCGATCCTACACTTGACGAAGCAGAATAGGAAAATACTTTGAACCTGATGAAAGGAGAATAAATCAATGCCAGATCCAGTAAAAGAAGAATACATGGAAGGCGTGGATCCGGAGGCCTTAAAAAAGGAGATATTGAGTAAATATCCCACAAAGGTAGCAAGGAAAAGAGCAAAACAGATTACCATCAACAGGGTTGATGAAAATGAGAGCGTACCTGAAATAGGGGCAAATGTAAGGACAGTCCCCGGTATCATAACACAGAGAGGTTGTTGCTATGCAGGGTGTAAGGGCGTTGTTCTTGGTCCTACAAGAGATATAGTCAATCTTACTCATGGTCCCATTGGATGCGGGTTTTACAGCTGGCTCACAAGAAGGAACCAGACTGATCCTTCAACAACCGAAGACGGACATCAGTTTATGACCTACTGTTTTTCAACTGACATGCAGGATGAGGAAATTATATTCGGTGGAGAGAAGAAGCTGAAAAAGGCTATTCAGGAAGCATATGATATTTTTCACCCCAAGGCTATTTCCGTGTTTTCAACATGTCCGGTAGGTCTGATAGGTGATGATGTTCACCAGGTAACCAAGGAAATGAGGGAAAAACTCGGTATCAACATATTCGGTTTCAGCTGTGAGGGCTACAAGGGTGTAAGCCAGTCTGCAGGCCATCATATTGCGAACAACGGTCTCTTTACCCATATAATAGGTAATGACGATACCGTCAAGGAAGGCAAATACAAGGTTAATCTGCTTGGTGAATACAATATCGGTGGTGATGCCTTTGAATTAGACAGGATTTTTGAGAAATGCGGTATTACGGTACTTTCAACATTCAGCGGTAATTCGAGTATCGATTTTTTTGCTAATTCCCATACCGCCGATCTCAATATGATCATGTGCCACAGATCTACAAACTATGTGGCAGAGATGATGGAAAAGAAATTCGGAATACCATGGATAAAGGTAAACTTTATTGGCGCCAAGGCAACAGCCAAGTCACTTAGAAAGATAGCCCAGTATTATGAAGACCAGGAGCTTATTGACAGGGTAGAAGAAGTCATAGCCGGGGAAATGCCCGAGGTGGAAAAGGTTGCAGCAGAAGTAAAGCCAAGAACCGAAGGTAAACTTGCAATGCTTTTTGTCGGAGGTTCCAGGGCTCATCATTACCAGGAGCTGTTTAAAGAGATCGGTATGAAAACCATGGCAGCCGGTTATGAGTTTGCCCACAGGGATGATTATGAAGGAAGGGTTGTACTCCCGAATGTCAAGATAGACGCGGACAGCAGAAATATTGAAGAGCTTGAAGTAGAGGCCGATCCAACAAGATACAACCCGAGGAAAAGTCCCGAGGCCATGGAAAAGCTTGAAAAAGAAGGTCTGAACTTCAAGGACTACAAGGGTATGATGCAGGAAATGGAAAACAATACTTTTGTTATCGATGATATCAGCCAGTATGAAACTGAAACGATTATTGAGAAATATAAACCTGCGGTGTTCTGTGCAGGAATTAAAGAAAAATATGTAATTCAGAAAAAAGGTGTCCCCATGAAACAGCTTCACAGTTATGACTCAGGAGGGCCATATGCGGGATTCAAAGGTGCTGTAAATTTTTATCATGAAATAGACAGGATGGTGAACAGCAAGGTATGGGCATACGTTAAACCACCCTGGAAGAAGAATCCTGAACTGTCGGCAAGATACGCTTTTTTATCATAGATATTAACCTTTTGAAAATTAGAAATGGAATAATGACCAATGGAAGCAATAGATAAAACCAAACTCTTGAGACATACTTCTCCCGAAATAAAAGAGCGAAGCGCGCTTACGGTAAACCCGGCGAAAACATGCCAGCCCATAGGCGCCATGTATGCAGCTCTTGGTATCAAGGGCTGTCTGCCCCACAGTCACGGTTCTCAGGGATGCTGTGCCTATCACAGAAGTGCTTTGACACGGCATTACAAGGAGCCGGTCATGGCTGCCACCAGTTCCTTTACAGAAGGCGCTTCGGTATTCGGCGGACAGGCAAACCTTTTACAGGCAATTGATAATATATTTACTATTTATAACCCGGATCTGATAGCAGTTCATACGACATGTCTTTCCGAGACAATCGGTGATGATCTTCCTCAGATTATCAATAAGGCCCAGGCGGATGGGAAAATCCCCGAGGGAAAACTTGTGATCCACACAAACACGCCAAGTTATGTTGGATCTCATGTTACAGGATTTTCAAATATGGTTAAATCCATGGTGGATTATTTTTCCACCAATACCGGGGAACAGAAAAATCAGATCAATATAATCCCGGGCTGGGTTGAACCTTCGGACATGGAAGAGATCAAGCGGCTTGCAGGAATGATGGGGATAAAAACTGTAATGTTCCCTGATACATCCAATATTCTTAATGGTCCGCAGACCGGTAAGTACACGATGTATCCGGACGGCGGCGTTACTGTTGATGAGTTGAAAAGTACAGGTGACAGCATCGGCACGATAGCTCTTGGTCCCTGGGGATCAGAGGCGACTGCCAAAGCCCTGGATACGAAGTGCAAGGTCTCCTATGAAATGCTGGACCTTCCAATAGGCCTTCATGCAACAGACCGGTTTATTGAGGCCATGAGGACAATGACCGGACTAAACGTGCCCGAGTCCATTGACAGAGAAAGGGGCCAGATGATGGACATCATAACCGATATGCATCAGTACTTTTTCAATAAAAGAGTAGGCCTTGTGGGTGATCCGGATCAGCTGATTTCTCTGACAGAATTCCTTGTGTCAATTGATATGTGGCCTGTATATGTAGTCACAGGAACGCCCGGTAAGGCCTTTGAAAAGAGAATGAAAGAAATACTAAAAGATTGTCCTTATGAAGTAAAAGTCAAGGGCGGGGCTAATGCAGATATGTTTCTGTTCCACCAGTGGATTAAAAATGAGCCGGTGGATCTGATGATTGGTAACACCTACCTGAAATATATCTCAAGGGATGAAGATATTCCGCTTATACGACACGGATTTCCGATCCTGGATCGTGTGGGCCACAGTTACTTCCCGACAGTTGGGTACAGGGGGGGGATGAGGCTCCTTGAGAAAATACTTGACGCACTCCTTGACAGAAAAGACAGGGATGCAGATGTGACTAACTTTGAACTTGTGCTTTAAAAATGGCGCAAGGTACAAGGCACAGGGCGCATGAGGAAAAAATCATCTCCCTGTGCTCTGAACCAAGTCGTAAAAGAAGTTAAAGGAAATTTAAAATGGAAGCTATAAGCGTACTGGAAGAACGTAAAAAACATATATATGAAAAAGGTGATGAAAACTTTGAGATGAGCTGCGACAGGGTCAGTGTGGCCGGGTCTGTAAGCCAGAGGGCATGTGTGTTCTGCGGATCCAGGGTTGTACTATACCCTATAGCCGATGCCCTTCACCTGATTCATGGTCCGATAGGTTGTGCTGCTTATACATGGGATATCAGGGGCTCATTATCCTCGGGTCCCGAGCTTCACCGCCTCAGTTTTTCAACTGATTTATCTGAGACAGATATTATCTACGGAGGCGAAAAGAAACTTGAAAAGGCCCTGAATGAGTTGATTGATACCTATAAACCCAAAGCAGCATTTATTTATTCTACATGTATTGTCGGTATTATCGGCGACGATGTGGAATCCGTATGTAAAAAAGCCGGAAAGGAAAAGGGTATACCTGTACTCCCGGTTCACTCGGAAGGTTTTAAAGGTACAAAAAAAGACGGATACAAGGCAGCATGCCATGCACTTTTCAAACTGATCGGCAGGGAATCCACGGAGGGTGTAAGTAAATACAGTATCAATATCCTTGGTGAATTCAATATCGGCGGCGAGGCATGGATCATTAAGGATTATTACAAACGCATGGGGATAGAGGTCGTGTCCGTTATGACCGGTGACGGTCGTGTTTATGAGATCGGCAGGGCCCACGGGGCATCCCTTAATGTGGTCCAGTGTTCCGGGGCAACAACCTATCTCGCAAAAATGATGGAAGAGGAATACGGTATTCCATATATAAGAGTGTCCTATTTCGGAATAGAAGATATGTCAGCAGCCCTTTATGATGTTGCATCGTTTTTTAACGATAAACCCGAAATTATGAAAAAAACACGTGCGCTTGTACGTGAAGAGATCGGAAAGATCTATCCTGAACTACAGAGGATGAAAAAAGACCTCGAGGGTAAAAAGGCGGCCCTTTATGTGGGCGGAGCCTTTAAGGCATTTTCACTCATAAAGGCATTAAAACATCTTGGTATGAATGTTGTGCTGGCAGGGTCACAGACCGGAGGTCCTGAAGATTACGAACTTTTAAAAGAGATGTGTGACGAAGGAACTGTCATACTTGATGACGCAAATCCCCTTGAATTGTCAAAATACATACTCGAAAAAGAGGCCGACTTCTTCATTGGCGGAGTAAAGGAACGTCCTATAGCTTTTAAACTGGGCCTGGGATATTGCGATCATAATCATGAAAGAAAAATATCTCTTGCGGGATACAGCGGAATGCTCAATTTTGCAAAAGAAGTGTATGGATCGGCGATGAGCCCGGTCTGGAAATTCACTCCCCGGAAGGAAATTAAAAATGGAAAATAATAATACAAATTTTACAGCAACACGTAACGCATGTAAACTATGCACCCCCCTGGGAGCCGCACTGGCCTTTGAAGGTATTGAAAACAGTGTTCCTCTCCTGCATGGCTCCCAAGGGTGCTCCACATATATAAGAAGGTATATGATCAGCCATTTCAAGGAGCCGATCGATATCGCCTCAACAAATTTTTCCGAAGAGACTGCTGTTTTCGGGGGAGGGCAGAATCTCAAGATCGCCCTGGACAATATAATAGCGCAGTACAATCCGGAGATGATAGGCATAGCAACAACATGCCTCAGTGAAACAATCGGCGATGATGTGCCCATGTATTTAAATGAGTACAAAAAAAGTAAAAAGGGTAAAGGATTGCCGGGGATCGTTCATGTTTCAACCCCGAGCTACAGAGGCACTCATGCAGACGGATTTCATAACGCAATAAGGTCAACGGTTGATACGCTTCTGCCGTCCCTTGAAAACATTAAATGCGTCAGGAAAAATGAAATACCGCAGGAAAAAATGGTCAACATTTTTCCGGGCATGGTTTCACCCGAAGACCTAAGGCATATCAAGGATATGGTATCTGCCTATGGATTAAAGTGCATCATGCTCCCGGATTATTCCGAAAGGCTTGACGGAACGTTATGGTCAGAGTTTGAGAAGATTCCCCGGGGCGGAACAAAGCTGGCTGATATTAAAATGATGCCGTATGCGGCCGGTTCCATTGAATTCGGAAAAGTCCTGGGCCTTCAGGAAAGTGCCGGCAAACTCTTGAATGAAAGATTCGGGGTAACGCTGCATAGCCCCGGTCTTCCCATAGGGGTCCAGGAAAGTGATAACTTTTTTTCCGCGCTTGAAGAGATAAGCGGTATAGAGACTCCTGATTTTATTAAAAAGGAAAGGGGCAGGCTGCTGGACTCATACGTGGACGGGCATAAATATGTGTCCAAGGCCAAAGCGGTTGTATACGGTGAAGAAGACCTTGTTGCAGGAATTGTTACCTTTTTGTCCGAGATTGGAATTATACCGGTAATATGCGCCTCGGGAGGAAAGAGTGGACAGCTTGAAAAGGTTCTTAAAGAGGCATGTCCTGATCTGGATCTATCCGAAACAATGATAATGCCGGGGGCTGATTTTATAGATATAGAAGAGATGTCTAAAAAGGTTTCGCCTGATATTATAATCGGTCACAGCAAAGGATACAGCGTAGCAAGAAAACTGGGTATCCCCATAGTAAGAATCGGTTTCCCCATACACGACAGGTTTGGAGGAGCAAGGATACAGCACCTTGGATACAGGGGCACCCAGCAGTTGTATGACAGGATAGTAAACAGCATTATGGAAAAAAGACAGGAATCATCCGAGGTTGGATATTCATACATATAGGAGAGTGACCATGAACCTCGAAAATCATCCATGCTTTAATGAAGGGGCATGCAAATCATTTGGCAGAATACATTTACCTGTTGCACCGAGATGTAACATTCAATGTAATTTTTGTAACAGAAAGTTTGATTGTGTTAATGAAAGCAGACCGGGAGTAACAAGCGGAATCCTTTCCCCGGATCAGGCAACAAGATATCTCGATGATGTTATGGCAACCAGGAAAGATATAAGTGTTGTGGGTATCGCAGGGCCTGGAGATCCTTTTGCAAATCCTTTTGAAACAATAAGGACACTTGAACTTGTCAGGGAAAAATATCCGGAAATGATCCTTTGTCTCGCTTCAAACGGTTTAAATGTGCTTCCCTATGTAAAAGATATTGTCAGGCTTAATGTCAGCCATGTGAGTATAACTGTTAATGCGGTTGATCCGGAAGTAGGTGCAAAGATCTATTCCTGGGTCAGGAATGGAAAACGCACGGTAGGGCCAAAAGAAGGTGCGGAGATTATGCTTGAAAAGCAAATCGCGGCAATAAAGGCTCTAAAGGAAAACAATGTCCTTGTCAAGGTGAACTGTGTTGTTGTTCCGGGGATCAATTTGGATCATGTTGTGGAAGTGGCTAAAAAAATGGGTGAGTTGGGCGTGGATATCTTTAACTGTATGCCCTATTACCCGAATCCGGGCTCCAATTTTGAACATATTCCTGAACCCGGAAAAGATGAAATTAATACCATGCGTAAAGAGAGTGAAAAATATGTCAAACAGATGCGTCATTGTAAACGGTGCAGATCGGATGCTGTTGGGCTTCTGGGTGAAATAACAGATGAGGCAACCATGGAAAAAATCAAAAGTTATGAGAAGCCGATAACCATAATGCCAAAAATAGAACAACCGGCACCTGAAAGGCCCTTTGTGGCCGTAGCAAGCATGGAAGGCATACTGGTAAACCTTCACCTGGGTGAAGCAACGCAGCTTTACATCTACAAAAGGCGGGGAATAGATGTGGTGCTTGAAGATGTTCGTGAAGTACCGGAACCCGGCGGCGGGATAAAACGATGGGAAGAGCTTTCCGGAATAATCAATGATTGCGGAAACCTGCTTGTCAGCAGCGCGGGGAATACCCCAAAGACCGTACTTGATAAAAACGGCATCAAGGTGCATGAAGTGGAAGGCGTAATTGAAGAAGCCGTGTACAGGGTGTTTGAAGGCAAGAGCCTGAACCATATGATCAAACGCAAACCAAAGGCCTGCGGAGCTGAATGTGAAGGAACAGGTATGGGGTGCTTATAAAAAAAGGAGAAATATAAATGGAAAAACCTAGATATCATATTTTTTTGTGTGCAAGTTTCAGAGCTGGCGGTGATGCCAAGGGTGTATGTAATAAAAAAGGCGCTCTTGATTTCCTTCCATATATAGAAAACGAAATACTGGACAGGGATCTCAATGCCCAGATTACATCAACAGGCTGTATGAAAGGGTGTGACCACGGACCGGTAATGGTTATTTATCCGGATAATTTCTGGTACGGGGAAGTAGACAGTGAAGATAAAATAGATGAAATACTTGATGCGCTTGAAGAAGGTGAATCTGTAGAAGAATATTTAATCGCATAGGAGAAAAAATGGAACAAAAAAGAGTAGCAGTTGTTTCAACAGACAGTGTAAACGTTGATGATCATTTTGGAATGGCAGAAGCATTCCTTATATATGACTTGTCTGATGCGCTTGAGTTTGTCGAAAAGAGGACTTCGGAAAAACTTTCAGTCGGTGATCCTAATCACCCTTTTGATGCAGATAAATTCAACAGGGTATATGAGGCAATAAAGGATTGTGCGAGCGTTTATATCACCAAGATCGGTGAAGGGCCTGCAAGAAAGCTGAAGGAGCTGGGGATAGAGCCGGTTGTATATGAAGGGGCGATAAGCGGAATTATTGGGTAACAGGGAACGGTTTAAAAGGATATTTGAAATAAGAAAATGAATGTTGACATGGGAAACTCACAACTTAATAATATTTGGATAATTGACACAACCCTGAGAGACGGTGAACAATCGCCTGGTGTGAATTTAGCCTCCGAAGAAAGAATAAATATAGCAAAAATGCTCGCAGGCGCAGGTGTGGATGAACTTGAAGCCGGTATACCCGCCATGGGTCCGCATGCGAGAAAAGGGCTTTCGGAGATTAACAGGATGGGGCTTTCAAGCCGTATTACCGGCTGGTGCAGGGCAATGAAAAGTGATATTGGGGCAGCAGAACAATGCGGTTTAAGCAGTGTGCATATCAGTTTTCCTGTATCTGACAGGCAGTTGAATGCCTTTGGGAAAGACAAAACATGGGTTTTAAACTGTATCGAAGAACTGTTGCCATTTGCCT
>JASFHE010000221.1:0-9603 GCA_050123415.1 Desulfobacteraceae bacterium
TTTTTCATATGGTCCCATCGTCTAGCGGTCTAGGATATCGGCCTCTCACGCCGGAGACACGGGTTCGATTCCCGTTGGGACTACCAGATAATTTCAAGGGATTACCTTTAAAAAGTAATCCCTTTTTTTTCTTGACAAAGACTACACATGTAAGTAAGCTTACAATCGTAAGTAGGATTACATATGTGCGCACATGGATATGACTTCGCAAAAATTGATTATCTGAAGATTGTACATGGCGCAGAATTTCAGATTAACACACCGCCATGAACCGATACCTGATGTATTCCCGGAATAATGAGTAAAAGAATTTAGAAGGGATCTAAGCCGCTTTTTAAATAATAAACAGGGAGGGCAGAAATGTTCAAACGCATTTTACTATCCGTATTTGCCTTGCTCCTGATGGCGAATCTGACTGCGTTCGCTCAAACTGACATTGAGAGGACAGAGAATCAGATGAAAAGTGCTATCCAGAGAGAAAGCAAGGCACAAAAAAAGGTAGAAAGCTGGACAGACAACAAAGAGGACCTTGTCTCCGAAATCCGTACAATTCAGACCACAAACTCCTGGCTTGAGTACCAGAATCAGAAATACAGTATCTATATTGATAAGCTGAATCAGCAGATTGCATTGTTGAATGCAAAGAAACTCGAGGCAAGAAGGGTCAGGGAGGGGCTTGAACCATATCTTGAGAACGAGGTTTTAGTCCGCCTGGAGAAGTACATTTCATCGGATCTGCCTTTCTATGAAGCGGTAAGAGCCCAGGGCGTAAAAGACGCAAAAAGCACGATGAATGATCCCCACAGTACCCTGGCTGAGAAACTTCGACAGGTCCTGAGTGTTCTTGAAATAGAAGCCAACTACGGTAAAGAGGTAGGGACTTCGGATGTCACCCTGACAGTGGATGGAAAAGAGACAGAGGTGACTATTCTTCGTTTTGGTCGTGTCTCCATGTTTTATATATCTCTGGGCGGGAAGAAGGTCGGCTGGTGGAATGAGGAGACAAGGGAGTGGGAACCCCTTCCCAAAAATTTCAACCGGGAGATTAACAGGGCCCTGCAAATGGCAAAACGTGAGAGAACCATAAACCTGATCAATATTCCTGTAGGAGCGGTGAAAAAATGAAAACTAAAAAAAACAAGTATCTAATCGTTTTGGGTATCTGCCTGATGCTGGTTTCTTTTATCGGATCCGTATGGGCGCAGGAAACATGGCAGAGGGTGGAAAAGGAGATCGACCAGGAAAAAAGCAGGGCAGAACAGGATGCAGTCCTTACAGAGAGACTTGTTTCGATGGACCGTTCGGAAATGCAAAAGGAAGTGGCAAATCTTAAGGATGAAAACAAGGTATTGGAGAAAAGACATAAGACCCTTATAAAACAGTACGAAGACCTTCTTGAATTGCAGGCGAAAATGGAAGCGGAACTTATGGAGGAGCAAAAGGATGTGGAAGAGGTCGAGGGCATCCTTCGTTCAGGCGCCAAGCAGGCAGAGAGCATGGTTCGTGATAATCCCATTACCGCTGAAATCCCTGAACGGATAGGTGTCATAGAGAATTTACGTGATCCTGATAAGGTTCCGGGTCTAGAGGGAATACGGACTCTGGTAGACATTTACTTTGAAGAACTGGAGGCAACACGGACTATCGTGCTTCGCACCGGTGATTTTGTTGCCCCTGACGGAACAAATGCCACAGGTGAGATCCTTCGTGCAGGTATGTTTACAACCTACTTTCGAAAAGCCGGCGGAGAGGTAGGCTTCCTTAGACCGGAGCCTGACGGGATACGCCTGATCGGAGTGCCTGGTGATGTCCCGAAATCCGCTCTTAAAGCGATCGGTAACTTTTTTAACGGCAAATCCAATATTCTCCCCATTGATCCTTCCCGGGGAGGGGCGTTCGCCTCTTATACCAAGAAGACAGAGTTGATCGATAAACTGGAACAGGGCGGTAAAATTATGTATGTCATTGCAGCAGTGGGTTTTCTGGGCCTGCTGATAATGATTGAAAGGATTTTCGTGCTGTACAGAACAAAGGCAGATACGGACGATATCACGGAACGGATTTCAGGACTGGCAGAAAACGGGGACTGGGAGCAGGCCAACATCGCATGTGAAGAGAACAACAGGGTGCCGACGTGCCGTATGCTGAAGGGCGCTCTTGGAAATGCCGGGGCTACACAGGAAGTTCTGGAAAACACCCTTCAGGAAGGGATACTGCGGGAGACGCCCCGCCTGGAGCGTTTTCTTCCAACACTTGGTGTACTGGCGACTATTGCTCCGCTCCTCGGGCTTCTGGGAACAGTAACCGGTATGATAAATACCTTTAAGGTTATAACAGCCCAGGGGGCAGGTGATGCCAATGCCATGGCAGGAGGTATTTCCGAGGCCCTGCTTACCACCCAGTTCGGCCTCACAGTGGCTGTTCCCCTGATACTGATTCATCATATGCTTTCCCGTCGTGTGGATAAGATAGTGGGTGATATGGAAGAAAAAGGCACAGCTTTTGCCGTTACAATGACCATGAGCGGTTCTGTGGCTAACAGAGAGGATAAAAATGTTTCTTGAGCTATTGGACAGGACTTTTGAGCATTTAGAGACAGGTGGGTTTGTAATGTATCCCCTGTTGGTTGTCTCTGTGATTATGTTCTTTCTGGTGGTGAAGAAGTTTGTTGAAATACACGACTTCACCAGGGGTGACCGGCCTATTGCAGAGTGCCTGCAGTCCATGGGAAAACCTGATTTTAAAGCTGCTCCATGGCAGATGGAGATTATCAGGGAATTTTTTTCAAAGCGGACCTTTAACGATGATCTGGACATGAGTATTCTGGAAGTGCTGAAACTGCGCCAGGCAAGATTTGTCACTGGTTCAATCAAGTCAATAGCTGTTCTGGCAGGAGTAGCACCGCTGCTGGGACTTCTCGGGACAGTAACCGGTATGATTACGACATTCATGGTTATCGCAACATCAGGAACCGGGGATGCCAGGGCACTTGCGTCCGGCATCTCCGAAGCCCTTATTACAACTCAAACGGGGCTGGTGGTTGCCGTTCCGGGACTATTTCTGGCAAATTTTCTTCGTCGTCGCTCAACTAACCTTGAGGACCGGATCCAGCGCTTTTGTCTTGGACTGCACAGATCTCATCAGGTGGTGGAGGACGAAAGGGAAAGGGACTGAAACCTGAATGTGTCAAATTCGGGAAACCGGTTATAAATTAAAAAAGGATAGGATGCTATGAAGAAAATAATTGAAGGTGGCCGGCGCAGGATGGAGTCAGAACTCGACATGGCCCCGCTGATAGATATGATCTTTATTCTCCTGATATTCTTTCTGGTGGCCACCAGTTTTTCCAAAGAAGCAGGAGTTGAACTTAAAAAGCCAAAGCCCTCGCCAGTGCAGCCCAATGTCAAGAAGAAGACAAATGTTACTGTGGAAATCGGTCACGATAACAGGGTCTTTATTGACGGCAGGGTATATGATATCCGCACTGTAAGGGCCTATATGGAACAGTTTCTATTGGAAGTACCCAGGGGTACCGTGGTGATAGCTACGGACAAGGACAGTTACATTGGCCGCGTCATACAGGTGATGGATCAATGTAAACTTGCCGGCGTAAAAAATGTAAGCGTCGCTGAACGAATCGAAACTAAAGGAATGTAGGTGTACAGCTATGAAGAGAATAGTAAAAAGCAGCCGAAATTCCGAGTCATCAGATCTCAATATGGCCCCCCTGATAGATATGATCTTTATTCTTCTTATATTCTTTCTGGTGGCAGGCAGTTTTGTCAAAAAATCAGGGGTTATTGTCACTAAATCAATTGCCGAAACGGCTGAAGAAAAAGAAAAAACCAATCTTATACTGGGTATCACACGTGATAATGAGATATATATTGAGGGGAGGAAGGTTGATATCCGCGATGTGCAGGGCCAGATGGAACGCTTTCTCCTGGAGAATCCCGACGGATACGTAGTGATCTCCCCGGATAGGGACAGTCGCTCGGAGATGACGCTTAAGGTGCAGGACTATTGCCGTGATGCCGGTATAAAGCACCTGAGCATCTCTGCAGAAAAACCTGAATAGAGGTGATCAGAATGGACTCCACTTTATACACTGTCTGGCGGCCTAAAAATATAGTCATTATTGTAGTTCTGACAGTAGTGATTAACTCCATACTTTTTATGGGATTGCCCGCCTTGACGCGTATGGCGGAAAGAGATTGGAATACAGATACAGATACTCAGTATATGATAACTACCCGTGAGGCCCCAAAGCCCCATGAGGATGTGAAAGAAAAGAAACTGAGACGGAAAGCGCTCAAGCATATCCCGAAACCTACAATGTCCTCTGTTTCAAAACGGAAGCCGGATACGCCCAAGTTCGCCTTTGATACCAGTGCAGGTGGCGTTGAAGGCCTTGCGGTTGCCGTGATGCCGGCTGAGGGGATGGACATCGAAATTGATGATATAACGCTTTCAATTGGAGATGTGGATTCTCCGCCCAGGGTTATCCGGGCGCCGCCGGTGAATCCTCCCTATGAAGCTGTGAGCAAGGGGATTAAAGGTCGCGTTTTTGTGCGGATTCGTGTTAATGTGGATGGCAAGGCCTCGAACATCAAGGCAATAAGGGCCGAGCCTCCTGATGTGCTGGAGGTTTTCAGGGAGACGGCTGAGAAGGGGGTGGCCAGATACCGGTTCGAACCGGCCAGGCTCGGGGGCGAAGCTGTACCGGTCTGGGCGACGCAACCGATTAGTTTTGAAGTGTATTAACATGAATGTTAATCAAGAAGAGAGAATCCATATGTCACAGGTTCTGAAACAGGGATTTACTTTTGGTTTGATGCTGCTCCTTATTTTCGTATTCATGCCCTACAGTGTGGCGAGAGAGAAGGAAGAAAAAAAAGAGGAAAAGTTATCAACACAGGCCAGGCTGGCTATATTCAAGGCACAGACAGCCATGAGCGAAGAAAAACCGGATGAAGCTCTAGAGATACTTGACAAGTATATCGAGACACAACCACGCGTGGTTCCCTTTCGTGTCTACGAGTTAATGGCCTATATCTGGATGGAAAAGGACGACATTGAAAAGGCCAGGGAATATTTTAAGATAATGTACGATGCCCAGTCGGATGATCCTAAAATCCTGAAGAATTATGCGGTGTTGACCTATCAGACGGAACGATATGCAGAGGCGGCAGTCCTTTTTGAAAAATTATATGAGATTGAAGAGACGACGACTCCTGGTGGGGCACTCCCTCAGGCTGCACAGGCCTTTATGCTGGCAGAGGATCTTGATAATTCCAAACGAGTCCTTGAAAGGCTCATTGAGTTGCCGGGAAAGCCTGATGCCAAATGGTACGAAGCATTGATCGGCATCTGCCTTCAACGGGAAGAGGATGGGGACGCGGAACGGTATATCATTGATTTCCTGCGCCTGGATCCGCTTCAGGCTGCTTACTGGAAAAATCTGGCGCAGATTCGCATGAAACGGGACGAATGGCAGACAGCAACGAGTGACCTGGAGATTTCCCATAGAGTGGAAGCGCCCGGGAGGCAAAAGGACTGGATATTCCTTGGAGACCTCTATGCAAGAGCAGTGAATGCCCCGCTTATGGGTGTCCGTTGTTACAGGGCTGCATACAGGGATAACAGTGATGAAAAGGGGTATTTGTCCATCTCCCGTATTTATCAGACTGCCTATCGTTATGATGAAGCCATTAGAACTCTGGATGAGGGGATCAGGAAAAATCCCATGAGTGCCACACTCCTTTTAGCAAAGGGAAGAGTCCTGTACGATGCCCGTCGCTATAAAGAAGCCATCACGGCGCTAAAAGAATGCGTGAAGATAGAACCGAAATCAGGCGACGCCTACTTCCAGATGGGGCTTGCGGCCTGGACGGCTAAGGAATGGGATACTGCCCGAACAGCTTTTGTACAGGCCAAGAGGTTGTCAGAGAAATATAGTCCGCAGTGCGACTCCGTAATTGGCCTGCTGGATGAACTGAACGAAGAGAAGGCGGAAGTGGAAGCCGCTAGATAGTGTCCATCCAGAAAGAGCCAATTTCTGGATGGAGCTTTCAGCTATCAGCCGTCAGCTAAGTCTTTATTTTAAAAGCTTTTTGCTAAAAGCTGAACGCTGAGTGCTGACAGCTTCCGAACAAAAACTTTAGTTTTTGGATGGGCAGATAGTTTATGTTCATAATTATTGTGGTATACAATTATTTAAAAAAAATTAAATTACTCATTGACATTGACCCGCAATCGAACATATTATATTACTACAACTGTAGTCTTAATTAAAGGGGAGAAAATAAAATGAGTAAAGTGCCAAAGATTTCAGAATCCGAATGGCTTGTTATGAAAGTGATATGGGATGAAAATCCGATTAGCTCCAACAGGGTTGTAGAGGTTTTATCAGGTTCAACTCCATGGAATCCAAAAACAATAAAGACACTGTTAAGCAGATTAGTAAAAAAGGGTGCTGTAGGACATGAAAGTGAAGGAAGAAGCTATCTTTATTACCCGTTAATAGAAGAAACAGTTCTTGTAAAGGCGGAGAGTCAATCCTTTTTAAAGAGGGTTTTCAGGGGTGCCCTGAAACCCATGATAGCCACAATGGTCGAGAGTGAGGATTTATCTGAGGAGGAAATAGAGGAATTAAAGTGTCTCCTTTCGAAAAAATAAGGGGGTATAAATGGATACTGTGTTATCCGGGCTGTCAACCATATTTCCATGGTTAATTGAATACACGATAGATATAAGCATCTTGATTTGCTTCATTTTTATCATCAAATCAATTGCCGCTAAAAAACTGCCTGCGTGGTGGCATTACAGCCTGTGGATAGTACTACTGATTCGTATGATTATACCCCTGAAATTTGAAAGTCCTCTGAACATTCCAAAAGTTGTTCCCATTTCAATAAATAAGGCCCTGTTTGAATCAATTCTTGTTGAAGAAGAATCTATTGCGACTGGATTTACGACGGAATTATCTTCAAATCCGCAGGGATGGCATATTCAGGCTGACCACGTGTTCCTGATTTTATGGTTAGCCTGTGCATTATATTTTGGAATGTATATCCTTTTAAAAAATATCAAATTCCGGAATGCCATAAAAAAAGAGCCGCTGTTAACAGAAAAAAGGGTGCTTGACCTGCTGGAAGAATGCAAGGTCAGGATGAAAATCCATACACCCCTGAAAATTACTATTACAAACAAAGTTAAAAGCCCGGCTCTTTTCGGGTATATCCGACCCAGGCTCCTGTTGCCTGCAGGTGTCTCTGAAAAACTCAATGATGCTGAACTGTCTTATATGTTTATGCATGAACTCGGCCATTTAAAACGCCATGATATCGGCGTGTCCTGGATCATTTCATTCCTGCAGATCTTTCAATGGTTTAATCCGTTCGTATGGCTGGCCTTCCACCAGATGAGGATTGACCAGGAGTCAGCCTGTGACGCATCAGTATTATCCAGGATAAAGCATGATCAAACCATTGATTATGCCAGCACTATTGTCGGGTTTCTGGAAAATTTTTGTCGAAATCATAAATTGCCTGCTCTTGTGGGTATCCTTGAAAATCAGACTCAGATAAAAAAAAGGATAACCATGATTGTCAATTACAGAAAATACTCAAAAATTATGAAGTTTTTTTCCACTGCCTTACTTGTCATTGTCAGTGTAATCCTGTTTTCCTTTGCCGGTATCGCAAAACAAAATCATGAACAATCCGGGTTAGAGGCTTCAATTCAGCCAACTCCTTTTGAGCTTCCAAAAACTATGGCAGCTCAGGACAAAGATGTTGTACTTGAGGTTGAGGCTGTAAAATCTACCGGAGAAACTCAAAAGTCTACTATTGTATCCCGGAAGATAGTTGAAAATGATAATACAGAGAAGGTGAAACCCGCGGTCGAAACCCTTGAAGTCCTTACAACGATACATGAAAATAAGATGATAGAGAAGGAAGCAGTGAAACTCTTAACAAATACTAAAAAGATATCTGTTACAGTTCAAGAAACAGTAGAAAAGGAAAATATAGCACCTGCGAAAATTAAAGTCGAAACTCCGGAAATCCCAATAGTGGTTCGGGAAAACAACTTTAAAGAGAATGGAGCGGAGAGCCCCTTAGCGAATACTAAAAAGAACTCTATTGCAGCTCAGAAAATAGCAGAAAAAGAAAATATAGCGCCGGTAAAAATTAAAGTCGAAACTCCGGAAATCCCAATAGTGGTTCAGGAAAACAATATAAAAGGGAATGAAGCGGAGAAACTCTCAGCAAATACTAAAAAGAACTCTATTACAGCGCAGGAAATAGTAGAAAAGGAAAATATAGAGTCGTCGAAAGTTAAAGTCGAAACCCCGGAAATTCCAATAGTGGTTCGGGAAAACAATATAAAAGAAAAGGAAACAAGGAGACTTGCCGAGGAGGTTCAAAAGATACCGACGGAAGCATTAAAGGTCTCTAAAGAAGAGAATTCAAATCGCAGAGTCAATGATATCCTGAAATATTATCAATATGTCGCATATACAGGTGGACAGTTTGTCGATGTAAAACCATTGTCTGGAAAAAACAGCATTGCCGCTGAAGACAAGAGTATAAATAATCCGGATTTAGGTCGTTCGACTTATTCGGAATCAGAAACTTCGGCCCTTCCTGAAAATAAGCCCGGTCACAAAAAGGAGTATAATCGAAAGGAGGATGACGAACCTCCGAAGATTGTTAAAAATTATCCACTGATATACCCCTTTAAAGCTATAGCAAAGGGGATTGAAGGAAGGGTTATATTGAAATTTACTGTTGACAGGGATGGACATGTTCAGAATCCGCGGGTTGTCAGCTCTGAACCTGAAGGTATCTTTGAGCAATCAGCATTGGATACTGTAATGAGATATAAATGGAAACCAGCTACAAAGGATGGCAAGAGTATGGACAGTGTCGTCAAATTACCTTTTTCTTTTGATGCTATTTGATAACTATCTAGATAATGTAACGGGCTGCGAAGCAGCATTTAACAAGGTGAACCGCTTCAGCCTATCTTTCTCGCCACTACTACATACCTGCTTGTAACTCCCAATATTTTCTTTTTCTGCATTGCTGCAACAACATTGGCCTGAAACCTTTCCGATGACATGGGGGCCTGTATGATATGCGAAATCCCCCAGCCGGTTTTCTCCAGTAATCCACAATAATCTGTGATTAAAATTGATGACCTGTGTGTTTCTTCCATAGCAGGAGTGCCCTGGAAATCTCTCCAGTCAGCATTTATCATGGCAAACCTTGTTCCTTTTTTGCTGTTTTTGTTTGCAAGCCTGAAGAACCTTTCAAGAAAATCCAGGTATTCTTCCTTTGAGAGATTCGATATGCTTTCTTCTTCATACTCTTTTACCTTTTGAGGCTTTTGCAAAAATATATACATACTGTAAATAAAACTGTAAATCAGTGTCCCCCTTATTTTTTGCCAATCACTTTTGATCGAAATCAAGGGGGTATTAATTAAAATCGGCATTTTTTACATCATTAGGGCACACTTCTCCATTATCCGGAATTTTCGTAATTCAATCTTGTCTTTTTTACTTTCTCTTTTATGAAACTAACCGTATCAGTTGAT
>JASFHE010000222.1:0-9569 GCA_050123415.1 Desulfobacteraceae bacterium
CCCTGCTCAAGTTCTTTCTGGGTGATAATGGCATCACTCTTATCGTAGTTATAGGAAGATGTGGAGGCTTCCATTCCTCCGGTTGCGAGCACCACCACTCCATGCGCCAGGGATGTTACTTCTCCCCCACTATTCTCAATAGTAGTATAAAAATGGCCTACTTCGCCATGAGATGCCACAATCTTTGACGAAAGAGAAACCTGAATCAAAGGGTTCTTTTCTACCTTTGCCACTGTATCACCCAGAAAAGGCTCCACAGAATGACCTTCCAGCGTGTTTTTCAACCATGAGAGGTTTCCCCCGAGGTGATCCTCTTTTTCGACAAGGGTTACCTCAAACCCGTGTTCTGCGATTGCGAGTGCTGCCGTCATTCCGGCGATCCCGCCACCAACTACCAGGGCCTTCCGGTCTATTTTGACAGCAGGTGCCGGGGACGGATTAGCTCGTTTTATTCTGGCGATTCCTGTTAAAAGGGAATTTTCCACATCGCCCAAATATCTCTTATGATCTGTTTCCGTTTCTGTCCTGATTATGGGAAACAGGGACGACCAGATATCAACCACATCCATTAAAGATTCATTAATGCCTGACTCCCGGCATAGTTCCTTTAATTTACGGGTGTATACATATGGGAGACACGCACCTATCAAAACCCTGTTGGGTTTATGTCTTTCTATAAGTCCTTTTAATGTTTCAAGCCCCGTGGCTGTGCATGTTCTATCTATAAATTCAATCGCGCTGACAGATGGATCACTCTTGAGGCAGGAGATTAACTCGTCTTTGTTTTTAAGAAAATCAGAGAAGATGTCACCGCAGGTACAAATTGCAATCATTATTTTGGGTAATTCCCTGCTGACATTAGTTTGCTCGGGAACCTTTGCAGGCACAGGTGCCAGGCTGCCGCCCGTGGAATGGATAACCCGGGAAGCAGACAGGGCTGCGGCAGATGCCTGTATGACTGACTCATGAATATCTTTGAGCCCGGAATAGGATCCCCCGATTATTATCCCTTCCTGACTGGTCCTGGTCATTGAAAAGGGTTCTGTTTGGCAGTATCCCCAGGGATTAAGAGGGATGTCCAGATTTTTTGATAATTCTTCGGTGCCGGGGGCAGGACGTTGTCCTGTTGCCAGGACTGCCATATCAAAGTTTTCCTCGTGAATTTCACCTGACAGATCAAAGTAACGCAGACAAAGATTTCCGTCTTCACTATCCGGATCTGCAGGTACAATTGAATGAACCCTGCCTCTTTCAAAACGCACACCATGGATTTTTTCAGCCTCATCACGATAACGCTGGTAGGACTTTCCAAAGGTACGCATATCCATGTAAAAAATTGCTGTTTCTATCCGGCCACCGGACTTTTTCCTGGCCATAAGGGCTTCCTTAATTGAATACATACAGCATATATTTGAACAAAAGTCCGAGTCAGTCTGTAAATCACGTGATCCAACACACTGGATCCATGCGATCTTATTAATCGGTTTACCGGTGTCAGGGTGTACCATCTTGCCTTCAACAGGCCCGGTACCACTCATAATTCTTTCAAACTCCAGGCTTGTTACTACACCGGGAAGTTCTTTATAGCCAAAGGTGTTTTTCCCATCAGTGGGCTCATAATAGGAGGTGCCTCCGCAAAATATCACAGATCCGAACTCCATCTGAATGCCTTTGGATGCCTCGACATCTTCGTAGATTTGAAGGATTCTAGGTATCAGTATTTCAGTATCAAACGGCTTGATCAGATAATCCAGGGCGCCTGTTTTCATAGCTTCCACTGCCGTTTCTACCGTTGCGTAGGCGGTCATCATAACCACCTGTAAGTCCGGGAGTATCTCTCTGGCTTTCTGGAGTACCTCCACTCCATCCATGCCCGGCATTTTAATGTCCAGAAGCATTAACTGGCAGGGCTGTTCTGCCAGTTTCTCAAGGGCATCCGAGCCTGATTCTGCCGTATCAACTGCAAACCCGGTCTCATCATCAAGCCATGCCTTGAGAGAATTCCGGATGATTGCCTCATCATCCACTACCAGGATTCTGAATTTCTTTCTCTCCTGTTCTGACAGGCGGATAGCGTCCGTAGGACATACTTCTTCACAGGCACCGCAGCGAGTACAGGCAGATACATCGATTTGATACGGATTGGGGATTGCATGAGGATCCGGTAAATAGATTGCCTTTCTTGATGTGAGTCCGGCGTTGAATATATCCTCAACGTCAACAGGACAGACTTCGGCACACTTGCCGCATCCAATACATAAACCCGGATCTACCCAGTCCGGTTTTTGTTTCAGCCTTACCTGAAAATGGCCCGGTTCTCCTTCCAGGCCGGAAAGCTCAGTGGAAAGCATGATCTCGATATTTTCATGAAAGAGCCCTTTACGCAGACAATATTGAGATGATGCATCCCTGTTAACCAGGGGCAGCATCTTACACATACCGCACTGATTTGTCGGAAACTGATAGTCAAGCTGACTGAGGACTCCGCCCAGATGCGGTGATCGGTCAATCAGGGTTACTCCGTAGCCTACCTCGGCCAGGTCGAGAGCCGCACGTATACCACTGATACCTGCACCTGCCACCAAAGCCTTACCGATCTTTTGTTTCATATTTATACCTCTTTTATCAGGATATCCCTACAACCTCGTCAAATTCGTCTTCACGAAATTCAGATAAAGGCGGTTTTTCATCAGGATTTTTACCGGGCACATATTCAAATGCCTTCTGGGTTTGCCAGGCTATGGTACGGAAGAGTTCCATAACCGGTATATCGTTTGGGCAGGCATTTGAGCATTGACCGCAGCCTATGCAGGCGGTACTCATGTGGGCCAGCCGGGTAAGATGGTAAAACACAGTATCGGTAGGCATCTTGATCTGTCCCTTTCTGGCTGCCCATCTTAAATATTGTGAAGGTTCATGATTAAAAACATCAGTTACAAAAACACACTCCCTGCAATAGCAGACAGGACAGGCCACCCTGCAATTATAGCAGTTTACACAATTGGCAAGATAGCTGGTAAGTTTTTCGAGACTGTCGGTCTTCTCTTTTGTTTCAGCGAACATATTATCACGAGATTTTGTTCGCTCTGCTATCAGGGCATCTATGGCTTCCTGGCGGCCTGAAGGTTCGTCAGTTTCAGAGAGTTTGAGATTGTCCAATATCGTTTCGCCTGCGGAGGTCTTTGGCTGAATCAGGATGTGGTACTTTATATCCATGCCATAAAGCCCTATGAGGATATCGGCGTTGTCAGGAACAGGATATTCACAGGCCTGGCATGCCGTCGCAAGTTCTATATTTTCAAATGATGCGCTCTTGCCCGAGAGCACACTGTTATAGAAGCGTTGTGTAGCTCCTTTTGCATCTTCACCGGCAAACCGGAAATAATCTGTATTTTTATATGCGCCCAGACAATCAATCCCTATTATTATGATCTCATCAGTGCGGCCCTGTTTGAGCTTTACGAGCTCTATAAACGCCCTGATTTCACAGGGGCGTAAAACAACCGCTATCTTGCTGCCAGTGGGTTTACGCGTAAGTCTGGATACAATTTTGGCTGCATTCATCGGGAAGGCAGGAGACAGGGGATCAACACCCTCCAGTTGTTCCGGATCGCTGATCAACACCTGCATTACCATATTTTTCATGGGAAGAAGTTTGGGGACCAGAATCGCGCTGATCTCATCCGGTTCCAGGATAGATCGAAAAAAGTTTTGAAGAGATTCTAAAAGTTCCGTGTCTTTTGTCTCAAGTTTAAATGAGTTCACCATTAATATCCTCCTCCGGATTTACCTGGCCTTTAAATAACCATTTTCAGCTTTGCGGAATTTGGCCCCAATGCCTTTACCTGTGTGACCAGTTCCTGCATAATCTCGGCGAACTGAATTCCATCGCTGGCACCTATCCATGTCAGCCTGAGCCGCTCCGGTTCAAATCCAAATTGCGGAAGGATCTCTTTCAGGAGTTTTATCCTCCTGCGGGCCTTATAGTTGCCATTAATATAATGACAGTCACCCGGGTGACATCCACTGACAAGAACACCGTCAGCCCCTTCCAGAAACGCCTTGATTACATATTGCGGATCAACCATACCTGTGCACATGACCCGAATCAGCCTTATGTTTTTTGGATAGGTCAATCTGGATGTCCCGGCCAGATCAGCCGCGGTGTATGTACACCAGTTGCAGACAAAAGCAACAATACTTGGTTCAAAATTTTCCATAGTTTTCTCCAAATTATCTCAATTCAGTCAGTCCGAAATCGATACTTCAAAATCCAGGTTTGTTTACATGCCCACGGAATGCAATGCATTCATGATTCCTTCAAACTCGGCAAATACCTGCTTCTTGTTAAAGTGTCTGACCTGGGCTGCCCCGCTGGGACAGAACCCTGAACAACTCCCGCACCCTTTGCATACTGCTTCATTGATTACCGAGATACCCCTGAATTCATCAAACTCGATTGCAGAATAGGGGCAAAGACCGATACATACCTGACAACCTGAGCAGATATCCGGATCAATATATGAAATTGTGGACGGGACCTGTACGACACCACGGGTTGCAAGGGACAGGGCCTTTACGGCAGCCCCTGAAGCCTGGGCCACGGTGTCCGGAATATCTTTGGGAGACTGGCAGGCACCAGCAAGGAATACGCCATCTGTAGCAGTATTCAGAGGCCCCAGCTTTGGGTGTTCTTCAAGAAAAAATCCGTCTGCTCCAAGGTTAACACCAAAGATTCGCCCTACTTCTGCGGCATTTTCTCTAGCCTCTATAGCAGAACAAAGGACCACCATGTCTACGGGAACTCTAAGTGTGCTTCCCAGCAGTGTGTCTTCGGCAACAGCAATAAGCCTGCCTGTTTCTTCGGGTTCGATGGCCTGATCAGTAATCTCGGCTACTTTTCCTCTTACAAAGGTGGTGCCTTCTTCCTGGCATCTTTTATAGAATTCTTCATAACCTTTTCCGTAACAGCGCTGATCAATATAAAAATCATATACAGCCGTATCATGCCCGCACTTTTCCTTAATCAGGTGTGAATACTTAAGGGCATACATGCAGCATACACGTGAACAGTATTCATGGTAGTTGATATCCCTGCTGCCTATGCAATGGAGAATCGCCACGCTTTTAGGTGTCTGCGTAAATTCCCCCTCTTCGTCGCGGATAAGTATTTTTCCTCCTGTGGGTCCTGTAGCGTTACTGAGGCGCTCGAATTCAAGACTTGTAAAAACATTCCGGTACTCACCATATCCGAACTGTTTCATAGGTGTCGGGTCCATGAGGTCATAACCTGTTGCAAGGATAATTGAACCGACCTTGACTTCAATAATCTCTTCTTCCTGATCAAAGTCTATTGCACCTGCTTCGCAGACATCCCGGCATATACCGCAGTTACCCGTATTAACATGGACACACGCGTCAGGATCTATCGCCGCAGCAAGGGGGACAGCCTGGGGGAACGGTATGTATATGGCTCTTCTTTCCTGAAGCCCAACATCCCATTCGGAAAGAAGAGGTCTTGGTTCATGTTTTGCTATCTCCAGGATATCGATGCATCCTGTGGGGCAAACTGACTCACATGCACCGCAGACCTGACATACGTCAGTTTGTATATGGAAAGGGGTTTCAACCCTCATATCCGCTCCTCTGCCGGCCAGGCTTATTGCACTTACGCCCATTCTCTCCTCACACATACGGACACACAGGCCGCAAAGGATGCAGGCGCTGTCCCCAATTTTGAATCTGGGAGTCTCGATTCCGTATTTTTTGGCCAGTTCCTTGATAACCGGCACATCCGGACACCTGGCAAGAAGCAGTTCAACAATCAGCTTTCGGCCTTCATGAACCGCTTCACTGTCCGTATAAACCTCCATTCCTTCCCATACAGGGTAGTTACATGCGGTGACAAAACGGGTTTTACGGCCATCGAAAAGCTCAACAGTACAAAGGCGGCACATGCCGGCAGATTCCAGCACGTTATGGTGACACAGGGTAGGGATTTCCACACCGTATTTTTTTGCAACCTCGAGGATATACTGTCCTTCTTCTCCCTGGACTTCTTTGCCGTTAAGTTTGAAAGTGATCATGGGTTTTCCTTTATTTTATGACTATGGCGTTAAACTTGCAGTTATCGTAACAGATGCCGCATTTAATACATTTACTCTGGTCCAGTTTATGAGGTTTTTTCTTTTCACCGGAAATCGCTTCCTGAGGGCACTGTTTTGCACATAATGAACATCCGGTACAGGCCTCTTCATCAATTTCATAATGGAAAAGATTTTTGCACACACCGGCAGGGCACTTTTTGTCCCTGATGTGTGCTTCATACTCTTCACGGAAATATTGTATGGTTGTAAGCACCGGATTGGGTGCAGAAGTTCCCAGCCCGCACAGAGAAAATTTCTGGATCATACTGCTCAGCTCTTCAAGAAGTTCAATATCTCCTTCCTGGCCGTTGCCTTCACAGATGTTTGTCAGGATCTCAAGCACCTGCTTTATTCCTTCACGGCAGGGGTTGCACTGGCCGCATGATTCCTCTTTAAGAAAATCCATGAAATAGCGGGCAACATCAACCATGCATGTGTCCTGATCCATAACAATCATACCGCCTGACCCCATAATGGAGCCGACTTCGGCAAGCTTCTGGTAATCTACCGGAAGATCCATGAATTTTTCCGGGATGCATCCGCCTGATGGTCCACCGGTTTGAACGGCCTTGAATTTCTTTTTTTTAGGAACACCACCGCCAATTTCAAAAACAATATCATTCAAAGAGATCCCCATGGGGACTTCAACCAGACCGGTGTTTTTTATTTTCCCAACAAGACTGAAAACTTTTGTGCCTTTGCTGTGATCCGTGCCCATAGCGGAATACCATTCCGGGCCTTTTAACAGGATCGCGGGCACATTGGCATAGGTTTCCACATTGTTCAGGTTTGAAGGACTTTGCCTGAATCCTTTTTCTACGGTGTGGACATATTTTGCCCTTGGCCTCCCTATGTTTCCTTCCAGAGAAGCCATGAGCGCTGTTGACTCGCCACATACAAAGGCCCCGGCACCTGTGGAAATTTTTATATGAAAGGAAAAATCGGTTCCTGCAATGTTGTCACCCAGCAGGCCGCAGCTTTCGGCCTGCCTGATAGCTGTTAAAAGACGTTTAACAGCCAGAGGATATTCATTCCTGACGTATATGAAGCCATGACCGGAACCAATGGCAAGTGCTGCGATCAACATACCTTCAATAACACTGTGGGGGTCGCCTTCCAGAATACTTCGGTCCATGTATGCACCGGGATCACCTTCATCTGCGTTACAGATTATATATCGATCGCCTTCATGTTCGGCACATGAGGCCCACTTGACACCTGTGGGAAAACCGCCGCCGCCACGGCCTCTCAGCCCTGATTCTTTTATGATCTTTATTATATCAGAGCTGTTTCCGTTAGTCAGTGTTTTGATAAAGGCCAGATAACCGGTCCTTGCTATATATTCTTCTATAGAGTCAGGGTCTATATAGCCGCAGTTTCTAAGGGCAACTTTTATCTGGTTTTTATAAAAGGGTATATCTTCCAGAAAGGGAATGTCTTCAAAAGGCTCGACTCCGGCAACAGGGTTTTCGATGGAATCTTCCAGCAGGCATCTGGGATCGCGCATTTGACCAAGGACCCATTTTTTATTGAAGTCTCCTTTCATATAACCTGTGATAGCATCTGTTATTTTGTCTTCTTTCATATGCCTGAAGATAACCCTGGGTTTGCCCTGCCCGACTACTTCAACCAGGGGCTCTTCTTCACAGAAACCAATACAGCCGGTCTGACAAATCCGGACTTCCCTGCTGTCGGAAAATTCATTTTTTGCCTTTTCACAGGAGAGCTTTGCACCCGCTGCTATTCCGCAGGATGCCATTCCAATATTCACCTTGACAGCATCGGGGTAGTAGATTTTATTCCTGTATTCGAGGGATATTTTATTTAAATCTTTTTCAGATCTGATTTCCATTGTTCCTGTCTCTATTTATATTGTTTCAGAATTTGATTAACCTGATCTGATGATACCTGGCCGTGAACGTCTTCGTTTATCTTTACGACCGGCCCAAGGCTGCAACAGCCGACACAGCGTACGCTTTCAAGAGTAAAAGACTTATCCTCCGTTGTTTCCCCGTCAGAAACACTGAGTGTATCCTCAATTCTTTCACGTATTCGCTCAGCACCCCTGACATGGCATGCTGTGCCCAGGCAGATTGAAATGATGTTTTTCCCCCTGGGTTCAAGACTGAATGTGCTGTAGAATCTGGCAACGCCGTATATCCTGCTGAGCGGGATATCTATTTTTCTGGAAAGGTATTCCAGTGCAGGCATTGGGAGGTAGTTGTAACGCCTTTGAATTGCCTGAAGTATCATGATTACATTTTCAGGGTCATTGTTAAAGTCCTCTTCAATTATTTTATTAAGAGTATCTATATTAACTGTATTATCCTGTGCCTCAGGCATCCCGGCCTCCTTTCCTGGTCTGTTCCATCGCTTTCTCTTCAGGAGTATAAAGCCTGTATTGAACAGGGCAGGCCTTTGTACACTCTCCACACCCGGTGCACTTGTTTACATCCACATAACGCTTCTTTTTTTTGATCTTTACAGTGTAGTTTCCTATGTAACCTGAGACCTCAACGACTTCGCAACAGGTCATAAGTTTAATGTTAGGGTGCTGGCCAACATCGACCATTTTGGGTGTTCCGATACAGGCCGCACAATCAAGCGTTGGAAAGGTTTTATCAAACTGGAGCATATGACCGCCAATGGTAGGGTCTTTTTCGACCAGGTATACCTTGTGACCGGAACTGCTGATATCCAGCGCAGCCTGCATGCCTGCAATACCTCCGCCCACCACAAGGACATCCGGGTGAACACTCACTTCGCGGGTTTCAAGGCTGTGATGATAATTGACACGATTTATGGCTCCGGCTGCCAGGGTCTTGGCCTTCTGAGTGGCTTCGTCCTCATCCAGCGTCACCCATGAAACCTGTTCCCGTACGGAGGCCATCTGGAACATGTAGGGATTAAGTCCGGCACGCTTACACGCTGCCTGGAAGGTTTTTTCGTGGAGCCGCGGAGAACAGGATGCCACGACCACACGGGTCAGGCCATACTCCCGGATATCCTTTTCTATCATCTCCTGTCCGGGATCCGAACACATGAAGCGGTAGTCTCTTGCGACTACGACATTTGGAAGTTTTCGGGCAAAGTCTGCGACTTCTGTTACCCGTACTTTATAGGAAATATTAATACCACAGTGACAGATATAAAATCCTATTCTGATGGACATGAACTTTCTCCCGCTTCAGGCTAAACATAAAAGAAGAATTGTATTTCGTTAATTAAAAGTATTACGAATATTTTGTTAGCAAAGCTTCTTGAACGCTCTCACGCAATTAGATTCTTAAAGTCGTATATTAGATGCTCTTCCATTTTTTCATTTGAACTCACTAATGTCCGGTTAACAATCGAATAATTTCAACTGGTTATCTGATTGTTGCTTTATGTTTATGCATTTTGAATCATTAACTAACTGAATTA
>JASFHE010000223.1:0-9498 GCA_050123415.1 Desulfobacteraceae bacterium
ACCGAGATAGCCAAGCGCCCCGTAGCCGTCATCCAGCCCTGTGGCAACTTTTGCCATTTTAATATATGAAAGCTGGTTATTGCCGGAATTTGCAAACCTGTCAATAGCGTACTTGTAGGCCAGTATAACCTTTTCACCCAGCTCTTTAGCGCCTTTTTCCCATTGATCGTAATAGAAGTCTGCTCTCCAGAAGGAAATAACTTCACAAAGGCCGGATTCTTTAAATTCGTTCAGGAACTGGTTGGCGAGCATAATTCCCATGTCATAGTCATTTATTTCCTTTGCCTGTTTTATACGGCCGTAAAGAAATGCTTCTTCGGGACTGAGGTTTTCAACATCAACTTCAATTTTCTTGCTGTTGGGAAGCCTGCTTTTAAGTTCTGGCTTTATACCCGCGGATATTTCCGGAACTGTTACAGCTTTCTTTTTTTCCGTCTCCTCTTTTTTATAAGGTGAGGCCGGGATAACTTCTACCTTTTCAATCTTCATGCGTACAATGTTTTTTAAATCATTTTCTGTCTTTTTCTCTATATTGTCTTTTATAATGACGTTACGGCTTTTAAGAGTATTTTTGCCGGAAATTAAGGCAGTTATCTGATCATCAGGATTTTGAAAAAGGTCCAATACAAGCCGGTTGCCGACTGACATCCAGAAAATACTCATCTGGTTCGGGTCAGACTGAAGATTCATAGACAGTTCCGAGGATTTATCATACTGTTCTTTTATATCAATCTGACGCAGCCATTTATCTGAGTAATATGTTTTTGTTTTAATATTTTCCGAAGTGGCGTTAATTGCCAGTAACATACTGCTGTTATTTGAATATTTTATGGTCCATTGCGGTTTTTTGTCGGTGCCGATGACCATTCTTGCTCCGTTTTCCTTAAATCCAAAGCGTATGTCTTTTATTGCGGGATGAGGGTTATTATTATCTTCTTTTTTTTCATCCTCTAGGTCGAATATCATATTAAGGACAAATTCTGACCTGTTATCGATCCAGGCACATTCAATCTTGCCATATGGATTATCAGGCACCAGAATAAAACCGGCATTTTGGGATTCGCCGGTAGTATTGAGATAAATAAAAGATATTTTTTCTATTTTTGTTCTAAGTTCATCAGGTTTGTCAGTATTTGTGAACGAAAGGGCGAGTTTTTTACCTGCATAAGGTTCTAATGAAAACAGAGGTTTTTCCGACATTTCAAAAGAATATGTAATACCCTGTTCCGATATAAATGTGTTTACATCGAAAAGCCTGTTTGCTCCGGTGAGGTTTGCAGATATGCTGTCCGTAACCAGGAAAACTGATAAAAATATTCCAGCTATCAGGATGTTACATAATTTTTTCATTTTCATTTCTTATCAGCTATACTTTTCAGAAGACGGATGATCTCTTCCTGCTGTTTAATAATCTGAAGGTTGGTTTCAACATTAAATCTTGAGGATATTGATATTTCTCTCAGGTATTCGGTTGATTTATTATTACTGTATGTATTTTTGTTATCGCTCAATGATTCGTAGAATTCCCTGGTCAGTTTTAAATAAACACCTTCCGGCAAATCTTTATTTGACTTAGAATCCTGTGCAATACAAAATGCTGTTATTCCGCATCCCAGGAGTAATACAAGCAGAGAAATACACAAAACCTTTGCAAATAGTCTATCCATTTTATCAGCTCCCGATGAAATATATTTCATATACACCTGAATAGCACATCTTATGCCATTTTTCGTTTTTTGCCTGTCTCAGGCGTGATGATGTTTCTAACATGTTAAAATGATTGAATATTTATGATGTCAAGGATGTGGGTAATTTTATCTTCAAGATGCAAAGGGTTTAATAGTGTCAATATTTTGACGATATTGTGGTTTTTTAAAAAAAAGAATAAAGGCATATGAGCCAAAAAAGTGTCAACTACCTGATAAAATCCATTATGGCATTAGAATTGCTTGTATGAAAATAAAGGAGTTAAGACATGAATATCATTGAACTGCTCGAATCAAAGAAAAATAATTTTTTAAAAATAAAAACTCTTGCAGACCAGCAGGAAAAATTCCTCTGTGACGATCTTATGCAGGATTATCTCCGGTTATTTGAAAAAAGAGACCATGTTAAAAATGAGATAGATTCTGATGATAAAAAATACAGATATGTATTCAAAGAGGCCGGCAGAAAAGAGAGGGAAATGGCCATGTCCGTCAACAGGGAGATTTCCGAAGTAATTGAATCAATAATGGATGTTGATAAAAGAATTGAACAGCTTATAAGCGAAAAGAAAAAAGATGTTCTAGATGAAATAAAAGGTCTGAAAAAGGGCAAGACTGCGGTAAAGGGTTATGGAAATAAAAAAGCGCAGGCCCAGCCCAGGTTTATCAAGACTGTGGGATAAGAATTATATACCAGTATTATTTAATCTGAACACCATCTTTCCATTCACCTTCAGTCTCTTTGCCATCCGGGGAAATATAGGTTCCAATTCCGTTCTTCCTGTTATTTTCCCATGTACCTTCATATATGCTGCCGTCGGGAAAAGTCAATTTACCATACCCGTTATACTTACTGTCTTTCCACTGTCCGACATATTCCCTTCCGTCCGGGAAAGTATAGGTTCCATAATTAGTATATTTCCCGTTATCCCACTCACCTTTGTACTGACGGCCGTCAGGCCAGACAAATGTGCCTTTACCGTGTATTACGCCATTTTTAAGGGTGCCGTCATAGAATCTTCCGTCGGGGTAAGAAAGATGGATTTTTCCGGTTATCTGTCCATTTTCAAACTGTCCCTTATATATTCTGCCGTCAGGCAATATCAGTTCACCTTCACCGTTCCATTTTTCATTTTTCCAGGTCCCTGAATATTTTTTACCATCATTATATATCATTGTACCCTGACCGGAGAACTTGCCTTTATTGAATGAACCCCTGTAGCAAGATCCGTCGCGCAGTATATATTTCCCCGAACCATCAAAAAGGTCATTCTTGAAATCGCCCCTGTATTTTCTTCCGTCGGGCCAGACCTGGGTGCCATAACCGTCTTTTAAATTGTTCTTCCATTCTCCTTCATATGTTAATCCACTGGCATAAATGATCGTTCCTATTCCCTGCTTCCTGTCATTTACAAAAGTCCCCTCATATTTTTCTCCATCGGGCATTAGCAGTATTCCTTTTCCATTTCTTTTTCCATTTTCAAAGGTACCTGTGTACATGGTTCCGTTTGAATACAGTATTATGCCTTTTCCGTTCATCCGGTTTTTCTCGAATGTGCCTATATATTTCGAACCGTCTTCAAGGTCATATTCTCCCTGTCCATGAAACAGGTCATTTTCAAATTGTCCCTTGTATTTTCTTCCATCTTTATATGTAAGCAGTCCTTTACCAGATTTTTTATTTTCTTTACATTGCCCCTCATAAATACTGCCGTCCGGATATGAGATTTTACATGTCCCGTTCAGGAAACCATTTTCAAATATCCCTTCATATTCTGTCCCGTCTTTTAACAGATAAATCCCTTCACCATTCATTCCGTCATTAGAAAATTGACCCGTATATCTGTCTCCCCCTGACAGTATCCATTTTCCAGTTCCGCTTTTTTCCCCGTCCCTGAACTCTCCCAGGTAAAAGCTGCCGTCTGTATATTCCATGAAGCCTTTGCCGGAGATCTTATCGTTACTCCAATTACCGGAATATTTATTACCGTTGTCAAACAGGTATTCTCCACGACCGTCTCTTAAGCCGTCTTTCCACTGACCGCTGTATTCGGTTCCATTGTTATATGTCATGATGCCGTGACCGTTTGGTATCCCATCACTGAAACCTCCATCATAGACATTACCGTCCGGATAGGTGATTTTACCCTTTCCATCATACTTACCTTCCTTCCAGTAGCCTTCATATTTTATACCATTGGGTATTTCATAAAGTCCGTATCCGTCTTCGCAATCACCCTTTACACAGAATTTATCACCACACCCTGTACATAAAAGAGATATGATGGCGGCAGTCAAAGCTATCAGGAGAATATTATGTTTATCTTTTTTGGTTTCCATTTATTAATAAGCGAATTTTGGGGTTACATAAAACGAGCAATAACTGAGGTTCGATATCATCTTTATTGCTCTCATTTCAAGGGCTTTTGCAATATCATTAAATTCTGATTCAGGGACATGATATTCAGCGTCGATATCTGCTACAATTAATATTGTGTTTTCGGTTTCCGAAATGATCCTGAAATCATGATAATCCTTAATCCTGGGATCTTCAGCCACGGCCAGTGAAAACCGGTTTTCGACTGCTATTACTTCTTCGGTTTTTTCCTGAAGCGGGTCACTATGACAGACAACCTCACCTCCAAATTGTTTTCTCAGTTTTTCTTCGCATTTTTCAGTCACTTCGTGGATTTTAACAGGGCCGAACTCCTCGGGTATTTCACAATGTAATGAAATTAAATATAATGATCCGTAGTCATGAACTATTATTTCATGGACATCAAAGACTCCTTCCACTGATTTTGCTGTTTCCCGTATGCGTTGAATAATGTTTTTATCCGGAGCTTTTCCCAGCAGCGGGATAAGTGCATGACGACCGTGGGTATATCCAAGATACAAAAGCCATAGAGAGAGTGCGATGCCTATATATCCGTCTGCCTCCATTATCCTGAAGTAATGCCCCAGGATAAGACCGAGGATAACCATCATGGTACTCACAGCTTCGATCCACTGGTGTTTTGCGTTGGCAATAATTGCACCTGAATCAACCCTGTCACCTAAAAAGTGTATGAACTGTTTCATCCATATCTTGGCAATAACAGTGGCAAGGAGTATCCAGGGAAGGGCGGACCAGTAATGAATCTCCTGGGGATGGATCGCCTGGTGGAATGATTTCTCGGCAATCTGTATCCCTGATACAAAAAGAAAAATAGACATGATCAATGGGCCTATATGTTCCATTCTGCCATGTCCGAACGGTGTACTTGCTGTAGCAGGTTTACCTGTAACCCAGAATGTGACCACAAGAATTACCGAATTGGCAAGATGGGACAGAAGATGAAATGCGTCTGCCAGGATTGAAATAGAGCCGGACATGACACCCATGACAATTTTGATAATAAACAGAAGAATGTTCACCAGTATTGATGCCCATCCCGCAACCATTCCGTGTCTTATACGGACTTTCTGATTGTAAGTCTGATCAAAGTCAGAAATAAGTAGTCTACCCAGATAGTTGTTTAGTTTATCGATATTTTTTCGCATTTTTTGAAAAGATATAATTTTAATAGCCTGCAATATATCAGATGGATTATATTAATTCCACTAAGTAATTATTTAATGATATCTGCTGATAAGCTTAGATAACCTGTGAAAACCAAGTTTGAAATGAAAAAATAAACCACCTCTGAAAGAAATGAGGTGGTTTAAAGATTTTTAGTAGATGTGAAGTTTTCCGGGCGTAATGGTCGCCAAATAATAACAAATTCTGAAAAGATTAATTTTTGTCCTTTTTGGCATACTCTTTCAGCGCTTCGCGGCTATTCTGTTCACGTTTTCTGTCCGCTTTTAAATTTGCCTTGTTAGGATGATCGTGGTGGCTTCTCTTGGCCTTGGTTTTTTTTGCGTTGGTAGTCATGATATTTTCCTTTTAATAACTCCGTGTATTCATAGATACATTTTTTCTATTTATTTAAAAAAGGGTGTAAAAATCAGCCTGCTGATCTCTAGATAAAAATCCTGTAAATTACTTTTTAGCGGCTTCCTCTTTTGCCCTTTGTTTCAGCCTTTTTTTCCTTCGGTGCCTTCTTCTTTCTATTTCGCGTTTTCTTTCACTCTTTTTATGGCTTGCCATTGAGAACTATTTCCTCCTTTTTGTATCGGGATGACTGCATAAACGGATGATGATTTTCCTGTAAAATTCAAAACAATATTAAATATATGATTTTACTGGTTTAGTCAATTTAAATGTTCAACTTTTATTCTTTGCCTTCTCCCTGGCATCCATTGCAGCTATTGCCGCCATATTGATTATGTCCTGAAGCTCGCTTCCCCGGTGAAGGGTATGCACCGATTTTTTAAAACCAAGAATTATCGGGCCCACTTTTTCAGCAAGACCCAGCCTGTTGATCATACGGCTTGCTATATTGGCACTGTTCAGCTCCGGAAATATAAATACGTTGGCAACTCCTTTGAGTGTGGAAAATGGATAATGTTCATTTCTGAGCTCCGGATTGATTGCAAAGTCTATCATCATTTCGCCGTCAACATTGAGTTCAGGGTCTAATTCCCTGATCATTTTAACTGCCTGGGCAATCTTGAGGGTCTCCTTATTTCTTGATGATCCAAAGTTTGAATAGGATAGCAACGCTACATTCGGCTCAATATTCAGTTCCCTCACAAACTTCGCGGTCTGCAATACTATCTCCACCATGGTCTGTGCATCCGGTGAAACATTGACAATGGTATCCGCGAAAAAATAGAGTTTCTTGTTTATCATAATCATATGAAGTGAGCAGATCCTGTTAACGCCGGGCTCTTTATCGATAAGTTGTAATGCCGGTAAAATAACATTTGAATAATTGCTGGTAATGCCTGACAGCATGGCATCAGCGTCCCCCGCGCTTACCATTGCAGCAGCAAAATAGTTTCTGTTGGATCTCATGAGCTTAAGCGAATCATCCCGCGTAAAGCCTTTTCTTTCACGTTTCTGAAGGAGAGTTTTTGCGAATTGATCAAGTTTTTCATGTGTCATGGGATCAACTATTAACAGGTCACGTACACTCACATGAAGTTTCTTCTCTCTAATAACTGTTTTGATTCGATCTCTATTGCCAAGTAACACCGGAATGCCAATTCTTTCTTCTTTGATTGCCTGGGCTGCCATGATGACAAGCGGGTGGTCTCCTTCCGGTAATACTATTTTCTGAAGGTCCTTCTTGGCCTTGTTTATTACGATACGCATTACCTGACGGGCCATTCCCATTAGTTTTTCAAGCTGGTACCGGTAGCCTTCGATATCCTCAATTGGTTTTCCCGCCACACCGGATTTTGTGGCAGCCTCTGCAACAGCCGGGGTTACCCAAAGCATTGCACGTGGATCAAAGGGTTTGGGAATAAGGTAATCGTTTCCATAGGAAAGTGACTCCACACCATATGCCTTTAACACTGAGTCAGGTACATCCTGTTTTGTCAGTTCAGCGAGTGCCTTCGCCGCGGCCAGTTTCATTTCATCATTGATTTCCGTTGCCTGACAATCCAGCGCACCTCTGAAGATATATGGAAATCCCAGAACGTTATTTACCTGGTTTGGATAATCAGATCGGCCTGTTGCCATTATCGCGTCTGGTCTGGTCTTTTTGGCCAGGTCATAATCGATTTCAGGATCAGGATTTGCTAAGGCGAAAATAACAGGATTGTCCGCCATTTTCTTCAGCATTTCAGGCTTTAAAGCATCCTTGACGGATATTCCCACAAAGACGTCAGCGCCAGCCAGGGCCTCTTCCAGGGTGCGGCGGTCTGTTTCGGCAGCCAGTTCTTTCTTATAAGGATTCATCCCTTCTTTTCTGCCCTTGTAAATAACTCCCTTGCTGTCACACAAAATGACGTTTTCCTTTTTTACTCCTACGGCAAAATGGAGTTTGCAGCAGGCTATTCCGGCTGCACCGGCGCCATTATATACCACCTTGATTTCATCAATCTTTTTACCGGTCAGTTCCACCGCGTTGAGCAGGGCAGCAGTGCTTATTATCGCGGTGCCGTGCTGGTCATCATGAAAGACAGGAATTTTTAACTGATTTTTAAGTTGTTCTTCAATGTAGAAACAGTCAGGAGCCGAAATATCCTCAAGGTTGATTCCCCCGAAGGTGGGTTCCAGCGCTTTTACCGCCTGGATAAACTGGTCAGGATTATCTGTATTAAGTTCTAGATCAAATACATCGATATCCGCGAATTTTTTGAACAGGACGCCCTTGCCTTCCATTACCGGTTTTCCTGCAAGTGAGCCTATGTTCCCGAGGCCAAGAACTGCTGTTCCATTTGTTATTACCGCAA
Source organism: Desulfobacteraceae bacterium (assembly GCA_050123415.1). Lineage (GTDB taxonomy): Bacteria > Desulfobacterota > DSM-4660 > Desulfatiglandales > HGW-15 > JAAZBV01. Next base: position 8,037 of record JASFHE010000223.1, read on the forward strand.
CCAGGTTTCCCTTTGCTGTATATTCATATGCAAGTTGCGGATTTTCCTCTATTTCAAGGCAGGGATATGAGACACCAGGGCTGTAGGCCATGCTCAGGTCCCTTGATGTAAGCAGTGATTTTGTTGCTTTAATTTCTATTTTTCCAGGTCTGTTTTTCCTGTGATAATTCAGTGATTCTTCTTTACTTACAGCCATAAATTAAGATTCCTCATAAAAAATAAGTTAGTGTACATCCAAAACTGGAGTTTTTAGATGAAAACGATCAGCTGTCAGCGGTCAGCTTTCAGAAAAAGACCTTTAAGACAAAGACTTAGCTGATCCGCCTTCGCACAAGGCTATGGCGGGACAGGCGGCTGATAGCTGACTGCTGAAAGCTCCATCCAGAAATTGCCTTTTCTTGGATGGATACAATTTTTCGCATAAGCCAATTTTCGAGTCTTTTCCCGGATCAATGAGACACCGGATAAATACAGAATTTCATTAAAAAATTAAATGATAATAACATGGATGGTTAATGTCAAAGGGTATTACTTAAATAAATAGAATCATTCCTGTCCATAAACAAAAACATTAACTCACAAAAACAATAATAATGAAGTATCCAACGATATTTGGAATCAAAGGCCTGTATCCGTCATTCCCGCGAAGGCGGGAATCTATTTAAAAAATAAAAAGCTAAAACAAATGGATGCCCGTCTGCACGGGCATGACGATGTAGTCTTTTTGTATTTATGTATAAAAACGTGCCTCTTTTTTTGGACACCAACGAAACGGAATATTTCTTTGAAAAAATATCTCCTTTATGTTGACATGCCACATGAGTGTGTGCTACCTTCATGTGGAAACGCCACAGGAGGTAGAAAAATGAATGAAACAAAGCTTGATCTTCTTCAGGGAACTCTCGATCTGCTAGTTTTGCAGACACTGTCTGCAATGGGATCATTGCATGGTTATGGAATTGCGCGTAGAATCGAGCAGACCAGCGGTAATGAGATTCTGTTAAACCAGGGCACCATATACGCTTCTCTGGTTCGGCTTCAGCATCGCGGCTGGATAGGAGCCACATGGGGCACATCGGATAATAATAGACGTGCCAAATATTATTCCCTTACAAAGGCCGGACAAAAACAGCTTGTCAAAGAGACTGCCAACTGGGAGAGACTTTCCACTGTAATTACACGTGTGCTTTCAGCTCCGGTGGAGGTGTAGCGTGAACTTTCACATTCGTGAATTTTTTCAACGCATATGTTCAATATTCCGCAAGCGTAAGCTGGACGAAGACTTAAGTGAAGAACTTGCTTCACATATCGAAATGGCTATCGAAGATAATATTCGCGAGGGAATGAATCCTGAGGAAGCACGCAGGCAGGCGTTAATCCGGTTCGGGGGAATTGATGTAACCAGCGGCGCGTTTCTGGGACAATGTCTCAACTTAGATTTGCATTACACTACATGCGGAAA
>JASFHE010000224.1:0-9447 GCA_050123415.1 Desulfobacteraceae bacterium
GTATCTGCCGAGCTTTCCCTGGTCGTAGCGGTTACTGTCCATGCAAATGCTGACGGCTTTCAGCGCGACCGTCACGTCTTGATACCCATAAACACCGATGTTCTCGAAAATGTCATGTTCCCATAAAAACTCACATTCGATATTGAGAAAGCACTCTTTAATCCGCGGCGCGTTGACCTTCACGGCCCTTTCCGCCGTCAAGCCGGCGGCGGTAATTTCATCCGTCTCAAACTCATTGTTGCCAATCGTTTTTATACAGCGGTCATATATATCATATGACGGGAAGTTCAGCACGCAAACTCCGGTTTCTTTGAGCGACTGATACATATGCCCGCTTTTTGAGACTGCTCCCAGAATACAGACAAATTCATCTTTCCCGCCACCCGCAAAACTCGCCCATGATTGCAGACAGGCGTTTTCTTTCCCGTTTGATTTCCAGCCTGTAACGACGAATACCAATGATGGCATGGCTGTCAAAAAACCTTGCCATGTACACCAAGTTTCAGTAATTTTTTCAGGTCTTGTAGAAAATTCCTTTTTCATGACACTACCCTCCTTAAAATGTATAAGATTGATGTAGAAAATAAAAATGAATATACTGCAGGGGGTATGACATATAATGTCGTGGTAAATATTTAATTTTTTTCAAATTTTTTAATGAATATTTCAAGTCAGCAAGTTAAGAAGGCCCTGTTCCCGGTCACCTCTCTTAATCACAGTAACTCATCAGTGTCAGACCTTCATTTTTGACAAACTGCCTATATCTGTTAAGAATGAAGGCCTGTTACTTCCAATATTCCAATTGTTTTAGTTTATATTCCTGGAAAATTGCACTTCCGATTCTGATAGAACATCTTTTATACTCACGGAATGAAGAGCCCTTTATTGGCTCATCATTTTTATTTCAATAGCACAATAGATTTCAGCTCAATACTTGAATTGCGGTGCGAATGAAGGTTGCGAGGACACCGCATAATATCCCAAATAGTGTAAAAGGGGCAAATTTTTCAACACCTGGATCCATCGCTCTTTCTAAAAACGAGACAATTATCAATTTCGAAGATGATAGCACTATTTTGCAAAGGACTAATAGAAGCATAATACACATGTATAATACGGTAGGTATTGCAGTAGTCATAGAGAAAAGCACAATTGCGAAACCTCTCCCCATAGTTGTTGCTCGGTCAAGTTCGCCAAGCACTCCCACCGACTCACCTGTAAACTCATATAACCATGCCCCAGCATTAAAGCAGATAAGTCCTATGATAATTGTAGCCAGTGTATCTACTAAAATATAAATAATTGCCATCAGTCCATTTGTACGCTGAATTTTCCTCAATAAAATAAAGGTAATAAGACAAGTGAGTCCATCTAATACAAGATTTAGAAAAGGGAAAAATATTAAAAAAACCAAAATAGTTTCATTGTTCGAAACTAAATCCGAAAACCAATCCAATACAATAACAGAAAATGGTAAATAAATTTCTGACTCACGTAGTATTCCAATCCAGTAACCGAGAAAAAGTGAAAATATAGTCAGGCCAACACTTATTGTCGAAACGGTAATAATCGACCGAAAGCTAAAAAACTTACTCCCAAGTAGTAATTTGACTAAAGCAAGGCTTTTTTCAGCCATCATTGTATGCATATTTGGAACTTTAAGATATGATATCTGAATCCACCATGTCGCCATTCTCTCTAATAGACCAACTCTCTCTCTTCTGAGCATGAAACGATCAATCGCTACACCAGTGGTCGAGAATAAACCGAGAACCACGATAATATCCCGCATAAAATCCAAGATAACACCTCAATCTATTTCTTAAAGAGACTCTACCTAAATTGAAATTATAAAATTTTTACAGCAAAGCAATCGCAATTTATATGATTGATCAACAAGTGATTCACCAGTTCCGTATATATCTTTACATTTTGAATGTTATACGGAAAGATAGAGGCTATAACATTTAAGATTAATAAAAAATAAATGATTTTTCCTGAAAGACTTGATGATATTACATATTTTTATGAAGCTGATCAAGTATGAACAGGGTGGGTATATTTAAAGAAATTTTGGGTTATTTTTGCAATGTCATGCTCCTTTTGACATTTCGGCTGAAAAAATAAAGCTTGCTTTGAAGATTTCTCTTTAAAAAGAATTTCCGGCTCTTTGCCCTCCTTTCCACATAATTCCAGATAATCATCAACGGTTTCTTCAAAAGCTGTTCGTAAATTTTTAACATCAGTACCTTCATAACTTACGAGGCTGCGAATAAATTCAATTTTCCCATAAATTACCCGATCCCCATCACTATAATGTACTGATCCATGATATCCCTTGTATTCCATCATATCTTTCATATTATTCCCTTTGTTAACACTTAAAAGGGAATAAATCCTCATATTATTTTACAGTGCTAAAGGCCAGCTTGAGAGGTGCGAATGAAGCGTAGTGGAATGAGCATCCTTCTCAAAGCTGATGTTCGGCAATTGCCAATTCTCATTCGTATTCAGAATGAATCCCCTCTTTCAATACGCTGGAAACGACATTAAGATGAAAACTTTTTGGCGTTTCGACAAATTCATAATCGAATACCACACGATTAATTTTATTAAAAAGCACCCTTTTTCGTTCCATCATATAATTGAAAACTTCATCATTTTCTGAAAAATCCCCGCCTTTAGCTGATGTAGCTTTCATAGTTTTCTTAATTTCAGTGAGATATTTAGATTTCGTTTTTGATGGAAATAAAGATAAATTCCAAATGGTAATAGCAATTGTTATTGCCTTTTTCTGTTCCTCTCCATTTTTTGCTGCGTCTAAAAGAGGTCTCGCATAATCGATGATTATTTGAGACATTTTTTCCATGTTAGGTGGTGCAACATAAAATTCCCTTCCGGTATCATTTGATTTCTCTTTAATCCTTTGCAGCAATTTCTCTTGACTATCCAGAATTGCTTTCTTTGTACGCTTTTGTTCTTGAATTTTCTTTCTTATGCTTTTGGATATTTTTGATTTCTTTTTTCTTTTTGTCATTGTTAAAACCAATCCGATTATTCAATGCCGAACAAGTGATTCACCGGTTCCGTATATCTTTACATTTTGAATGTCATACGGAAAGATAGAGCTTAATACATTTAAAATTCATAAAAAATAATGTAGTTTTTCCTGAGAGACTTTATGATATTACATATTTTTATAGTACTGATCAAGCATGAACAGGGTAGATATTTTTTAAAAAAAGGAGCAAGTCTGCCCTGACTCACTTCGTCCTATTATGCTTCCTCCTGCAAGTACCCTACCGTGCCCAGTTTTCAACCTTTAATGATTTAATCCGGAGAAATTCTTTTTTATTATTTGTGATTAATATCAAATCTCTACTTAACGCATGGGCAGCAATGAGCATATCAAGCAGGCCAATTACTTTACCCTGAGATTCAAGCTGAGAGCGAATCATGCCATAATATTTTGATGCGGTCTCATCATAAGGAAGGATTTCAAATGGAGTGAGAAACTCTTCAAGCCTTATGGCATTTTGTTTTTAAAATTTGCTTTTTGCAACACCATAATTCAATTCGGAAACAGTAATAGTTGATATACCTATTTGACCAATCTCAATATCTTTAAATCTTTGAATAACCTTGGAAGGTTTTTTATTCATTAAATAAATACAGATATTAGTATCAATCAAATAGTTCATTCAATCCATCCCTTCCTGTTGAGAATCAGGTTGATTCCTTTCAGCCATAAATGGTTTGTCATATTTTTTCAGATCGTCTTCCCAGACACTCCATATCGACTGGTCTTTAGGTATTATTAATATCCCTTGAGAAACTTTTTTGATATAAACTTCTTTCCCTTCGAATCTGTATGCCTTGGGCAACCTTACTGCCTGACTTCGCCCGTTAGTAAATAATCTTGCAGTATCCATTTTATCCTCCAGACTATTGATCTATACCATAAATATTTAATGCCAAGACACATAAATTGGGATTAGCAGGGATAAATCCCTGGTTAAATCTGGACTAAAAACCCTTATCGCCAGAGAGAGCAGTAAAAGACTTTCAAAACCGGGCGGGAGTGAGAATAAAATAAAATCAATCCCGCGCAGAAAATTATAGAATGTCCGAACTCATCCTTGTTGATACATCAGTCTGGATCAGACACTTGCGTGAAGGTGATAAAAACCTTTCACTGTTGCTTGAAAATGGATTGAGTATAAAATCTCACCCTACATTTTTCCGGGATTTTTTAGAAAGGTTGTGATAATCAAACAATTAACCACGATCGGTAATCAATAGTATTCAGGGAAAGATAAAAGTAAAAATTACGACAGGCTATGAAGATTCCCAACAGCAGTTGCTACATTTTTATTTACACCGGCTTCTTTTGCAAATGACGGCCAGCGGCCAATTGAATCATGTACTTGTTCTATAATTTTCTCAGGATTATTGATTTCCATATTACGGGCAACATCAATGAAATCATCTATAACGAAATCTTTTTGTTTACCATTGATCTTCATTTTATGACGATCTCCGAGTGGTTCAGTCGGGTTATAAGATAATGTAACATCATATGCCGGGGATAATTCCCAGACGCCATCTTTGTCCATTATATAGCTGATATTTTTTGTATGATCATCAGTGTTTTTAGCCAATGCGTTAAACACCATTCTCCGGAACTGTTGCTCCTGTTCAGGGTAAGGTAAATTAAGACTCCTCATGGTAAAAAAAGCATCCTCATATCCCGCAACACCAGCCGGGTTCCATCCGAAATGCCCCATGCAGGCAAGGGAAAGCACATGGAGTTTCTCCTGACCTGCACGATCAAACCGCCTTGTTATAAAACGCGCTCTGCCATTTTCTTCGAGAAGCTGACAATCGGTCATATCTATTCCGGTATCTTTAGCCATCAGGTAGTAAGCGTACTCTACTCTTCCATTTTCAAACGATTTTCCAAATTTTTCAGGATCATCGCCTGATATTCCATCAAACTTCAGAATCCAGTGTTTATATCCTTCGGGTACTTTTGATTGTCCTGAAATGATATGGCCGTCATCATTCATTGCTATAATCGCTTTAGGTATCATTCCCCCGGCACATGTGCCGACTCTCAAAATATCCAGCATAGCATCCGCTTTCTGTTTATCTGCACCATTTTCATTGACATGAACATCGAGCTTTGATCTTTCGGCTAACTCTTCCCGGATCAATTCCATAAGAGCCTCAATATCAATGACAATGGATTTGCTTAACTTTTTTGAATTGATTTCCGGTACAAACTCCAGAGCTCCCATACCTCTTGTACCTATATAACAAAGCCTTTCGACAGAGTTAAAGGATTGAGGGGAACTGCCGTTCCTTCTTAACCATGAATCAATAATATCATTACCAAACCGGTCCGGCAGACTGTTTGCCAGGAGCCCGGGCAATCCATGAAATGTATGAACGTCTATGCTGGGAAAAGAAAACAGGGGATTCCTATTTGCGTCATCAAGTCCCATATGAACCGGAGCCAGCTCTAATCCTTTTTTCAGGAATGAAGTATCAAATTCAAAAACAGCACATCTTTGGCTGTCATCCCAGGCAACAGCACCGACAATGTCACCCCAGATCTTCACATATGCTGTTTTAACAGACTCCACAGACTCCTCCTATGAATACTTCTTTCTTGTTCCGCTTGCCCGGATTCTCTTTTTGCCTTCCATTCTTGCCAGCTCCAGGGGGCTGATGGTGATCTCAGGTATAAAACTTTCAAGAGAAGCAAGTGAATTTAAGGCCCTTAGAATTTTGATATAGGTTAATAATTTACTGTCTCCTTTTTTTGCATTCTGAATGGCTTTTAATGATAGCCCGGACCTTTCTGCAATCTCTTTTTGACTATAATTTTTTGAAAGCCTGAGATTTTTTAGTCTTCTTCCAATATCAAAGGCAACCGTCTTATTTGTTGCTCCCATGGTAGAATTATATGACATTTCATCACCTGAAGGTAATATTAAATACTTAATATAAGTTTAACGCCACTTTTAAGCAGTATAATAAATAATTCTTACAAATAAATCAATTAATATTTATAAAATAGCCTTTAAGATATATTAAAGCGCTAAATATCACTTAACACATCTTTTAAGATTTATATCGATTGGTATGTGGATATAATTTAGTGCGAGAGAGCCATGTAATTCCGGAGCAAGCTATTTTTTTTTACAACCAGAGTTTGGAAAGGATTACATACAAAACTAGATTACAATTTTTCCTTTTGAATCTTCTGTAAACTCGCCTACAACAGCAGCATCCTCAATCCCTTTTGCTTTGAGTCTGTTTACAAGTTTGCCAGCTTCATCTTCAGGGAGGGCGATAAGAAGGCCACCCGATGTCTGGGGATCAAACAATATATCTAGCATAACAGGATCAACATCATTAATACCCTCAACCTGATGCTCCCTGTATTTTTTATTTCTCATACTTCCCGCAGGAACAATACCCATCTGAGAGAACTCGACAGCTTCGGGAATGATGGGGACATTTTCCCTGTATAATTTAATACCGATTGAATTATCACCTATCATCTCACATGCATGGCCGATAAATCCAAATCCTGTAACATCGGTGCATGCCGATATATGAAAGTCATTGAACTCTTCCGCAGGCCCTTTGTTCAGTGATGACATTATCCTTATGACTTTTTCAATAAGTTCTTCACTTGCGATATTTCCCTTGATGGCAGTATTTACAATGCCTGTCCCCAGAGGTTTTGTAAGGACAAGCTGGTCACCGGGCTTCCCACCCCTGTTGGCAAGGACTTTTTCAGGATTCACTTTTCCGGTAACAGAAAGACCGTACTTGAATTCATCATCTTCAACACTGTGACCGCCTAAAAGAAGGGCTCCGGCCTCCTTTATTTTATCAAGGCCGCCCCTGAGCACTTCCTGCAGCACACTGATATCCATTGTACTGGCTGGAAAGGCGATAATATTCATGGCCGTAATAGGCTGCCCGCCCATGGCATACACGTCACTCAGGGCGTTGGCAGCAGCTATAAGCCCGAATGAGTACGGATCGTCCACAACAGGTGTAAAGAAATCCACTGTCTGTATAAGGGCCAGGTCATCAGTTAGTTTGAGCACACCTGCATCATCCGACGTATCCAGCCCTACGAGCAGATCATCACTGTGTGGCAGTTCAAGACCGCAAAGTGCTTTTGCCAGATCCGACGGACCCAGCTTTGAAGCTCAACCGGATCCTTTTACTGTTTCTGTAAGTCTTTTTTTTTCCTTATCCAGCATATTCGGCTCTTATAATAATATTCCTGTAAATAAATATCATATATGAGGTTTCATGTCATGTTTTATCTGAAATGCAATAGCAGTTTACAGCTTTTCCTTTTGATTGACATACCATATATGAATCCATATACTTCACATCAAGAATGTACTTCATTTCATTTCTTAAAAACATCTTTAGCATGTAGACAGTCAAAGCAACTTTCATAGGGGAGACAAGAAATGAGACTGAAAAAATTGTGGATTGCCTATTTACTCTGGTTCTTTTTTGGATTTTTCGGGATTCACAAATTCTATCTGGATAAAATCTTTATAGGAATTCTATATATCTTAACAGGCGGTTTATTTTTTATCGGATGGTTTGTGGATCTTTTTACACTGCCTTCACAGGTGGATCTGTATAACCTGAAAATTCAGAATCATTATCCTCCAAACTATCAAAAGCAATCCCCTGAATATGACAGAATGGATGAGGTTATTGAGAAGGCCAGGGGTATTGAAGAACGGCTTCAGAATGTCGAGGATATTGTCACATCCAAGGAATTTGATTTTTTTCGCAAATTACATCGTAAATACTAGGCACGGGTATGCTAAATAAAGTCATATGTTAACCTGGATACACGGAGATTCAACATGAAGAGGGTCCGATTAATATTTGCATACATCTTTATGCTTTCTTTTACCGGTGCCTGTGTCACCGGACCTGCCACTAAAGAAAATCAAAATAGAATCGTTGAACTTGAAAGACAACTGGAGCTTGGGAATCAGGAAAAAACAAGGCTCCTGGAAAATATTCAGGATATGAACGGTGAAATAGAGGCATGTAAAACCATTAACCGGAACCTGACCGAAAACCTGCAGAAACTCTCCGGTCAGTCTCAAATACTTAAGGAGAATCTTGACAAGCAGAAATCGGTGCTCCGTCTGCAGGATCAGGTAATCAAACTCCTGGATGACACGAAACAGTCCATTGAATCAAGCCTGAAGGAGCAGATCTCCGCACAGGGTATTGAGATAAAACAGTCTGAGGCGCAGCTTAAGGTGGTTCTGGTCGATCAGGTACTGTTTGATTCCGGAAGCGTCAAGATTAAAAGCGAAGGGAAAAAAATGCTGCTTGTGCTGGCAGAGGCCCTCCGCAAAAATAAAACAAACCATATTGTTGTACAGGGTCATACGGATAATGTTCCCCCCGGATCAAGTCTGCGCAGGCGCTTTCCGTCCAATTGGGAGCTGTCGGCAGCACGTGCAGCTGCGGTTGTAAGATTTCTCCAGCATGAAGGAAAGCTGAACCCGAAGCAGCTGTCTTTAAAGGCCTATGGGCCCTATGCGCCTGTGGCCTCAAATAATACAGAAAAGGGGAGGATGAAAAACCGTCGTATCGAAATAGTACTTGATCAGCCCTGAAAGTGATTTAACCAATATCCGGCAGCTTTTACAATCTCTCGTATATCACACCTTATGCCCGGAGTTTATTACCGGCAGATAAATATTGAACCTTGTCCCTTTTCCAATCTCACTTTCAACCGTGATCATACCTTTGTGATTCCTGATAATTCCATAGGCTGAAGCCAGACCGAGCCCGGTGCCCTTACCTGATTTCTTTGTGGTGAAAAACGGATCAAATATCTTGTCCATAATCTCATGGCTAATCCCTGTTCCGGTATCAGCGACACTGACATGGACATAATCTCCGCCGGAAAGATCAAAGGGTTTGCAGAAGGCATCATCCAGCCGAACATTCTTTGTATGAATATTGAGTTCACCGCCTTTTGGCATGGCATGCCAGGCGTTGATGTAGAGATTAACAAGGACCTGTTCCAGTTTTCCGCGATCCGCACTCACGGGCCGTATGTCATTATCGAACTCAAGCCTCAGTTTAATCTCCTTACGTGATTTGATAAACAACCCGGTACTCTCTTCCACAAGAGTGTTAATGCTTAAAGGTTTAAATTCGCTTTCTTCCCTGCGTGCAAAGCCCAGAAGCTGTTTTGTCAGGGAAGTGGCACTGTCTATGGTTTTCCCTATTGACACCAGCCTGGTATAGGCCTGCTGTTCAGGATTCATTTCCAGGGATAATATATCCACGTTCCCCTGAATAACCACGAGGAGGTTATTGAAATCATGGGCAATGCACCCGGCCATGGTACCCAGGGCTTCCATT
>JASFHE010000225.1:0-9440 GCA_050123415.1 Desulfobacteraceae bacterium
GACCAGCAAAAATACGTGTAACCACCTGATATCATTACTTAATAAAATGAATTAAATTGAAAGGTCTGCAACCTATTGATTTAATGAAATAATAAAACTCACAACATAACTTGCCATTGTCATAAGTCATACTGGATTAAAGATTTACTAAATAAATATTCATTTTTTGGCAGATTGTGATTTTATACAATGCTTGCATTACCTATGAATCCCGAAAATTCAATTATGCTTCTGACATGCTATAAACAAAAAGAAATGATTTTCACTTTACATTAAAATATATGAAATTTCAATATATTGTGTTTAGGATTTGGGCAGTAAAAGATGTGATTTAGTATTATTAATATATTGAAAACACTGAAGATATATAATGCAGAGATATATTCAGCCGGGGTGATTAGCCCCGGCTTTTGAAAGGGAGATTATTGCGAGGGTGGTTGTTCAGCCGTTTCATCAAAATTCAGGTCAGCATAGATGATTATCCATGTATCATCGTAACAGAATTTTAGAATCATTTTTTATTTACAGCTTGACAGGCTTACTATGTTAAATAAAAATCAGACGAATTTACGCCACAGGAGAATATAAATGCCACAAAATATGGATATTACCGATGCCCTTTGCCACAATGTCACTTTGCGAAGAGGCGATATTTGATAAATGGACTTTTTTTAATAGATGTGGCAAAATTGGCAAATACATTTGCTTAAAACTTTAGTTTATTATGTAACAGTTTTCTAAAATGGAATAATGAATTGGAAAAAGAATTAATTGATATTCACCTGGATAAAAGTCACTTTTCTGTTATTTCTCTCTCAGAACAGTCAAAGGAGATAAATTACTGGCTAACAGTGTCACCTGTCGACCGGCTTAAACAAATAGAAGTATTACGAAGGATCAACTATGGAAATAGTGCTGCCTCCCGACTTCAAAGAATTCTTGAAAATACTCAAAGACAATAACATCAGATATCTTTTAATCGGTGGATATGCAGTCGGCTATCACGGATATCCAAGGGCAACAAACGATATGGATATCTTCATTTCAAATGACTCTGCCACAGCAAGGCAGATGGTTTCAGCTTTAAAAAATTTTGGTTTTGATATCCCTGAACTTAAAGAGGAACTTTTCCTCAAAGATAATAACATTGTTCGAATGGGAATCCCTCCTATGCGTATCGAGATCCTTAACTCTATTTCCGGGGTTGATTTTGAAGAATGCTTTCAGAATAAAATCACTGAAAATATTGATGGGATTCAAGTCAATATCATTAGCCTCGAACATTTGAAGACAAATAAAAAAGCGAGCGGAAGATACAAGGACCTTGATGATTTTGAGAATCTTCCATAGTTTTTAACAGACATATTTCGTATCTCAATTTCGATCGAATTAATTCACTATACAATTTTATTCATAGAAAGAGTTTTGGGGCTAATCCTTTATTTGCTCCTGACTATTTTTTTTCAACTCCACCCTACACCCTAGATTAAAAAGATTTCCTCCCATCGTAATTAAGACTTTACTTCTGACTAAACTGAACCTTGCTTCATAATGGTCATGACTATTATGAAGTATGCTTCATAATAGTTGTTTGATTTATTTTAATATTTTCAAATCTTCTAGTGGAGCAAGCACACTCCGATTTACATTTTCTACCTTCCCCCTGAAAACAGAATGACAAAATTTGAAAATCATTATAATTTACAACTTGACACGATTGCTATGTTAAATAAAAATCAGACTAATTTTTCCACCACAGGAGAATTTTAATGTCAGCCCAAAATATGGATATTACTGAAGCCCTATGTCGAAATGTTGCCAATACACGTTTTGAAGACCTGGATGAGTCAATTATCATAAACGCAAAAAACCGGATCATTGATGTTTTAGGGTGTGTTGCAGCAGGAGCAAATGCAGAGTGTAATCTGAGTCTGATACAACTGATTAAAGACTGGGGAGGTAAAGCCGAATCCAGTATTTTAATACACGGAGGCAAGACTGTCTCTCACAACGCCGCCCTTGCAAACAGCGTTATGGCGCGTTCATTTGATTTTGAATCCCTTGGCCCCCTTGTTGACGGCAGATCATTGCCCGCACACATAAGCGGTACAACAGTTATAACGGCAGTTACAATGGCTGAAGCATATAAAATATCCGGTAAAGGGCTAATTACGTCTTTGCTTTCAGGTGACAACCTCACTGCCAGAATTATTGCAGCTGAAAGTAACGGGGGATTACCTCCCGGATGGGACAGTGTGGGCACGGCAAACAGTTTCGGGGCTGCTGCAATAGCAGCACGCGCTATGGGGCTTGACAGCAGGCAGATAAAAAACGCCCTTGGCCTTGTGTTCAATCAGATGTCCGGTTCCATGCAGAATATCTGGGACGGTGTGCCTGCCTTTAAACTTTTACAGGGACTCTCTGCCCGCAATGGAATTATCTCCGCGCAACTTGCAAAGGCAGGGTGGGCAGGCCCGGATGATCCTTTGTTCGGCAATCAAAGCTATTTTAATCTGTTTGCACAGGGATGCGGAAATCCCGAAATCCTTACAAAAGAACTCGGGAAGACATATTACTGTGACGCCCACTTCAAACTCTACCCCTGCTGTGCTGTAAGTCACGCGGCAATAGACTGCGCCCTCTTTCTGGCAAACAACCATTATATGGATTACAGGGACATAAAAGAGGTCACTCTTTATGTTTCAAAATCCGGTCTGAACAGCTTTCTTGCACAGCCGTTTGATGTTGGCGATTTTCCCCATGCCGGGTCCGCGTTTAATTATAAATATCATGTGGCAATAGCATTGATGAGAAAATCCATTAAATCTGAACATTTTTCAGAAGATCATGTCAAAGATCCTGAAGTTCTTAATTTTATGGATAAAATAAGCCTTGACCAACTTCCCGGGGTTGAGAGAGAGCTTTTATATGCCAACCTTAAGGTAACCATGAATAATGGTGATCAATATGAAAAACTCACTGAATCCCCCAGGGGAGAACCATTGGGGAATCCGTTGACAAAAGATGAGATTGTTGACAAATTCTTCTCAAACCTTGAATTCTCACAAAAAATCAGTCCTGCCAATGGCGAAAAACTGCTTTCACTACTGGACAAACTGGAAGAACTTGAAGATATTACTGAGATTATATACCACTTAACCTGATCAGGGGCTTCAATGAAGGTAAAGGTTACAACATCGGGCAGGCTTCATCTGGGTTTCATGGATTTAAACGGCGATCTTGGCAGATTATACGGAAGCATTGGCGTATCTTTGAAAGCCCCGCAAACTCAGCTTACAATCGAAGACCATAAGAACCTGAGCATCTCAGGGAATGATGATCATCTAAAAAACAGGATATCATCCTTTACAAAGGCTTTTTCCAGCCGTTTCAAAATAAAGCCAAAAGTCAGGATAGAATTAACAAGGCACATTCCCGAGCATAAGGGACTGGGATCAGGATCACAACTGGGGCTGGCCCTGATAACCGGATTATCAAAGATATGCAATATCAGTAAAAGCCTTTATGAACTTGCCGCCGTAGCTGACAGAGGTCTCCGCTCAGGAATAGGGATTACGTCATTTGAAAAGGGTGGGTTCATAATTGATGGCGGGAAAAAAAGAATAAGCGATAAAAAAATAAGCGCTGAACCTCCGAAGGCATTACTGAGATATAACTTTCCTTTGTCATGGCATTTCGTGCTTGTCATACCTGAAAAAAAAGTCGGACTTTCAGGGAAACAGGAAAAAGAGGCTATGGGTTATTTAAGCCCGTCCAGGAAAATTTCGGAAGAAATCTGCAGGATGGTAATGATGCAGCTTTTACCCTCCCTTATCGAGGAAGACATTGAAAAATTCGGGAAAGCTGTATCGGAAATTGATATAAAAACCGGGACTTTTTTTAAACCTGTTCAGGGTGGTATCTATTCTGAAAAATCATCCTATGATATAATCAGGCAAATGATTGAATCGGGCGCCGCAGGCGCAGGTCAAAGCTCATGGGGGCCTGCTGTTTATGGTCTTGCTCATAAAAATGACGTGCCGCAGCTTGCTGAAGAAATGAAGGATTTTATGAAAAGAAAAAAAATAAATGGAGATGTAATTACTACACAGGCGCGTAACAGGGGAGCAAAGGTTGATATTATTCCCTAACAACGAGGAGGAGTAACATGAAAAAAATATTAATCCAGATTGACAGTGACAAGTTTCCCAGTTCCTTTGACAGTATAACAGCCCTTGATGCCGGTGTTGATCATATTTTACCCTATGGCGGCATAATCCTGGAGGAGGTACGCGATATTGTATACGGTGCAATGTTTACAAGAGGAGAAGGTGAACTTAAAAACAGCGCGTTCTTTATAGGCGGATCGAATGTGCCTCTCGGCGAAATGATGTTGAAGGAAGCAGTAGACAGTTTTTTTGGGACTACTAGGGTATCTGTAATGATGGACGCCAATGGATGCAATACAACTGCCGCGGCTGCTGTGAGAAAGATATTGTCATGTGGAAATATCAAAGGGAAAAAAGTAACTGTTCTTGGTGGGACAGGACCTGTAGGTATGAGGGCCGCCGCACTACTGGCAAGGGAAGGAGCGCTTGTTACCATCACATCCCGAAATCAGGAAAAGGTAAATGATACCTGCAAGTTGATAGAAAAACGTTTTGATGTAGAAGTTTCGCCTGCCTGCGCGAATGGGATTGAAGAGACTGATGGAATTATTGGCGACAGTTATGCTGTTCTTGCAGCAGGTGCCGCTGGTATCACCATGCTGCCTGAATCAAGCTGGAAAAATAATCCCTCTATTAAGGTTATGGCTGATGTCAATGCTGTGCCGCCTCTTGGTATTGAAGGGATAAAACCTCACTGGTCAGCAAAAGAAAAAGAGGGAAAACTTATCTTTGGCGCCAACGGAATAGGCGGATTAAAAATGAAGGTCCACAGGGAATGTATCTCGCTTCTTTTTGAACAAAATGATATGGTCCTTGACGCAGAGGGCATATACAATGTTGCAAGCAGCCTGAATTAATAATCTAACGCAATGAAGACTCTGATAACAGGAGTAAGCACACGTGCAATAGCGGAATCAGCAGTTAAGTCAGGTCATGATATATTTACAATTGATTACTTTGGAGACTCTGATCAAAAACAGATTGTCGAGAATTATTCACTCCTGAGGGATTTCAATCTTCCCTTCAGGGCTGAGAACCTTATACATGCATGCAGCAGGTTTGACTTTGATTCGCTTGTTTACATATCAAACTTTGAAAATTTCCCGGAGCTATTAGAAAAATTACCCGAACGCATACAGATATTCGGAAACTCTCCGGAGACCCTCAGAAATGTCCGGGACTGGAAGAAACTAAGGGACTTTATGATCAGCAAGAATATCCCCTTCCCGGACACTCTGCTCCCCGGAGAAGAGAAAAATGTTGAAGACACAACAGGTTGGCTTCTAAAACCCACAAACAGCGGAGGAGGCTCAGGGATAAAAGAGTGGGAAGGAGAAAAATTATCTGATAACCGGATAATTCAGAAACTTGTTAAAGGGATTCCTGCTTCAGCCGCTTTTCTGGCAAATGGGCAAAAAAGTGTTCTGATAGGCCTTGCGGCTCAACTTATCGGCCTGAGGGAACTTGGAATAGATGGTTACACATGGTGCGGAAATATTCTTCCTCTTCCATTGGACAGAAAAACGTACCTGCATCTGGTTGTAAAAATAGAAAAATATATTTCTCTACTCACTTCTCACTTCAAATTAAAAGGTGCATGCGGCATTGATTTTATTGTTAAAGGGAACAATACAGATGAGTTAAAGCCATATATTCTTGAGATCAACCCGAGATACACCGCCTCAATGGAACTTATTGAAAAGGTATTTGGATTGAACATTTACTCTCTTCATATCCAGGCAGTTCAAGGCAGCTTGCCTGATTTTTCCATTGCGGCACAGACCAGCCATAACTTTCATGCAAAAGGGGTATTGTTTGCACGAAATAATATTAAGATAAAAAATACCAGGGGCTGGGAAAAAAAAGGGATAAAAGACATACCGTTTGAAGGTGATGAAATAACAGCCGGACACCCTGTATGCAGTATATTTACGGATGGTTCAAGTTATAAAGGATGCAAATCAAATCTGTTTAAAATGGCTGACAGATTAAGACTTGAAACATGCGATATTCCGGCAGAACATATAAGCAGAAAAGCAATATGAAAAAATATCTATTTATTACAGGGAAACTCGCAGCAAAGGCACTTGAAAAGTGTCTGGCCCGGCTGCGCCATGTCTTTCAATATGAGATTATTACTCTTAACTGCACTGTTGCCGCGTTTATGAATACAGAATGGATAGCCAGCCACCTTGAGCGTGGATTGAAATATGACATGATAACAATACCTGGATTATCCGAGGGTGATCTTTCAATTATAGAAAAGCAAACAGGTCTTCCTGTGCAGAGAGGACCAAAGGATCTTAAAGACATCCCTTTATATTTCGGTGAAAAAAAAGATTTAAAAGGATATGGAACATACAAAACCAAAATCATTGCGGAAATAGTTGATGCATATGATCTGTCTATTGGAGATATCTTAAAAAGGGCTGAGTATTACAAAAATTCCGGAGCGGATATTATTGACCTTGGTTGCCCTGCAACCGGCGAGTTCAGTGATATTGAAACTGTTGTAAAAACTCTAAAAGGATCAGGCTATATAGTAAGTGTGGACACATTTAATGAGGAGACCGCTCTCAAGGCTGACAGGGCAGGTGCAGACTTGATTTTAAGTGTCAATTCTAAAAACATAGATATGGCGCAACGAGTCAATGCAAAGGTTGTTGTAATCCCTGATTTTGGAAAGGGGCTTGAGTCTCTCTATGAAAATGCAGTAAAACTGGATAGATGGGGAAAAGATTACATAATGGACCCGATCCTGGATCCACTGTGCATGGGATTTACAGAGTCAGTTAACAGGCTGATCCAGCTCAGGCAAAAACATCCCGATAAAGAGATCATGATCGGGCTGGGCAATGTAACCGAATTGACAGATGCAGACAGTATTGGAATAAACGCCCTTCTGGCAGCCATAGCCGTTGAACTTGGCATTAATTATGTACTGACAACAGAGGTGATAAGCTGGGCAAGGGGATCTGTAAAGGAATTGGATCATGCAAGAAAATTAATGTATTATGCCCACGAAAATCATATCCCGCCAAAACGTATTAACGACAATCTGATAGTCCTTAAAGATACGCCTTTCGATTTATATAATGAAGAAGAACTCCAAGATATGCAAAAGAAAGTTGAGGATAAAAATTACAGGATATTTACGGACGAAAAACAGATATATATATTTAATGGTGACCGATTTATATCAGGAAATGATCCGCAGGAAATATTTAACCGTCTTGAGATAAAAGACCCCAAACACGCGTTTTATCTGGGCAAAGAACTTGAACGGGCAGCACTGGCAATTAAACTGGGGAAAAAATATATGCAGGAGGAAGATCTCAGGTGGGGGTATATGGCTAAAGATATATCTCCACAATAAGGCGAAGATTTTTGGTGGTGCATAAAGCACCACCCTACGAAAAAATTAAATCACAGGGTATACTGCCTGCTAATGGTAATTATATAACCATGGCTCATACAAAAGTAGCGCCGGGATTTATTCCCGACCTTCACCTTGCTATAGAAAGTCAGTCGCTTAAGAGGCACTGCAGGAGGCATAAGGTTAAATGAAAATAAACAACGTCGAAATCGAAGACACCTTTGCCGAGGCATTCGGCATGAAGGCTGCCGGAATAGTTGTAACAGGTATCAATGAAAAATGGGCAATGACCGCTGCACAAACCGCAACAGGTTTTGCCACATCAATAATCGGCTGTGGATGCGAAGCCGGTATAGACATCATTCTTCCTGCTGATAAAACATTAGACGGCCGTCCCGGTGTCAGGGCTCTTTTTTTTACCATGTCGACAAAGGACATGGAAAAGCAGCTAATGAACCGTATAGGACAATGCATAATGACCTCCCCTACTTCAGCATGTTTTAATGATCTTGATTCCGATAAAAAACTAAAAATCGGTGGAAAACTCAGGTTTTTCGGTGACGGTTTCCAGAGCAGTAAACTGATAAATGGCAGGAGGTACTGGCGTGTACCTGTAATGGATGGCGAATTCTTACTGGAGGAAAGTTATTCTGTTGTAAAGGCTATAGGAGGCGGTAATTTTTTTATACTTGCACAGGATTTAAACTCTGCTCTTACTGCCGCCGAAGCCGCAATAGAAGAAATGAAAAAGGTCCCCGGAGTTATTATGCCTTTCCCGGGCGGGATAGTAAGGAGCGGAAGCAAGGTTGGTTCAAGGTATAAAGGACAGCATGTATCTGTAAATACCGCCTTCTGCCCGACAATCAGATCACGGGTAGAAACAAGCCTTCCGGAAGGTGTTAACGCTGTTCTTGAAATCGTCATAGATGGTCTGGATGAAGATGCAATTAAAGAAGCAACAAGAAGAGGAATATTAGCTGCATGCATCCCCGGTGTTGTAAGGATATCAGCAGGTAATTATGGCGGAAAACTGGGTGACTATCATTTTCATCTAAGAGAAATTATGGAAAAGGTTTAAGGCGTTCGGTCTGGGGTTTACGGTAAGAGACTTGATACCAGTCACAGGGAGAAATACACACAAATGACTTTAATGAATGATAAGGCATATGAACTTGCGAGCCGGATGGCCGCTGATCCTGAAGCATTAAATATAACCGCTGGAAAACTTGAATGCGGAACAACTGTCATTGATGCCGGGATCAATGTTGACGGCTCCTTTGAGGCTGGAAAACTATTCAGCGAGATATGCATGAGCGGGCTTGGCAACATTGAATTTTGTGAACTAAGTTATGATGATTTTTCTATCCCGGGGATCAAGGTCACTGTAAACAAACCTGTAATGGCCTGCATCGGGTCACAATATGCCGGCTGGTCCATCAAGGTTGATAGGAACAATAAAAAACCTTATCAGGCAATGGGCTCAGGACCGGCAAGGGCTGTATATTACAGGGAAGAGCTCCTGCAAAAGCTTGGGATAAGGGAAGAGGCTGATAAAACTGTGCTTCTGCTTGAAAGCGGTAAATTACCTGACAATGAGGTCGCATTATGGGTATCAAAAAAATGTAATATAATCCCGGACAATATTATCCTCCTGACAGCTCCGACAGCCAGCATTGTGGGTTCAATTCAGATTGCGTCAAGGATTGTGGAGACAGGCCTTCACAAAATGATTGAAACAGGTTTTGATATAAGAGGCATAATATCAGGCTTTGGAGTCTGCCCGATTGCACCTGTAGCAGAAGATGACCTTAAAGCAATAGGCAGGACAAATGATGCTGTTCTTTTCGGCGGCAAGGCATGGTACACCGCAAAAACAGGTATTGATCCAATTGATG
>JASFHE010000226.1:0-9440 GCA_050123415.1 Desulfobacteraceae bacterium
AAGATCTGAGGCACCATCCTGAAGAATATAACTCAGGTTATTTTCAACCAGAAACACCAGCAACCTTCCGGTCTGTTCCTTCGCCTTTACCAGATCCTTTTCGTAAAGATTCAGGATGACAACATTTATTAAAAGCATGGCCGCGACGATTAAAAAAATAAGCTGCGTCAGTATGCCGGCTCTCAGTCCGAAGATAGGTGTTTTCAATTATGCACCATATTTACCTTTTAATTTATGTATAATAAATTAAGATACCAATCCGTCAATTCTTTCCCGAAAAAAACATATAATATCGCACCCAGGGCCAGAAAAGGCCCAAAGGGAATTTTCGTGCGAAGCCCCTTCCTGGACAGGAGCAGGGAGATACTGCCAAGAACAGTCCCGGTCAGTGATGATGCTAAAACAACAAAAACAATTGAGTTCCAGCCCAGCCATGCCCCAATCATGGCAAGGAGTTTAATGTCACCGCCTCCCATGGCCTCCTTTTTTAACAGGAGTTCAAACAGAAACGCAATCAGGTAAAGTATTCCACCGCCTATGACAATCCCTAGGAGGGAATCCAGCCATGTTACATGTGTGGAAATAAAAGAAATGAAAAACCCGACAATAATGCCCGGATAAGATATGACATCAGGGATAATCATATGTTCGAGATCAATAAAACTGATACAGACAAGGGCGGATATAAAAGTAAAAAAGATGAAATATTGAAGCAGGCCGTGATTGTTTAAATTATAGCGGACCAGTAACGCCATGCTTATCAGGCCTGTTGCAAGTTCAACTGTCGGATATAGCATGGAGAAATGTGTTCCGCAATTCCTGCAGCGCCCCCCCAGTATCAAATAGCTTAATACCGGGATGTTATCATAAAACTTAATCCTGTTTCCGCAGGCTGTGCAGCTCGAAGGAGGGGTTACAATGGATTTTTTAAGAGGTATCCTGTAGATACACACATTTAGAAAACTGCCCACTGTAAGACCGAAAACAAAAGCAAATATTAGTTGTATATAAAATGGGAGCATAAATTTATCTATAATTGAATAATTTAATTAATTAAACATAAAGAAGATCATTTCCTTATAATTTTGTCAATATTCTGATTTCTTATTAATTTGACATAGAGGCGCTTTTTATATAAAAAGCGCCTCTATGATAACTTCAATTAACTCTGACAACCCTCAGCAGCGGCTGATAGACATGGTGTGCGAAACCCTGGAAAAGGGAGGCCTGATCGCCTATCCAACAGATACCTTTTACGGCATGGGCTGCGACCTTTATAATAAAAAGGGAGTTCAGCGTATACACCAGTTGAAGAACAGGCCACTGAAAAAGCCGTTTTCCATTATCTGCGACAGCCTGAAGGGAATAAGCCAGTATGCAAAGGTTTCTGACTATGCGTACAAAACAATGAGAAGGCTCTTACCGGGGCCATATACATTTATACTTGAAGGAACAAAACTTGTGCCGAAAATAATGCTCACAAAAAGAAAAACCGTGGGAATAAGGGTGCCGGATAACAACATATGCCTTGCAATTGTAGAGACGCTGGGCCGCCCTATAATAACCACGAGCGCCGTGCATGAAGACCCATACTCCATACAGGATGCCTATGCCTCTTCACTTGATGTTATTATAGACGGAGGGGCGCTGTACCCCCAACCGTCGAGTGTTATATCGCTGATTAATGATGAACCGGAAGTGATACGTGAAGGGAAGGGGGATATCGGTTCATTCCTCTAACCCCTGAGAATTAAGGCAAACCGTCCCATTTGTACTCTATACTGCTTTTCATACTGTCTTTCATTTTGTTTTCAAGAATATCGGCCACCGATTCCGCGGCTTCGCCAAGCAGAATATCAAGGAGTTTAAGCTTTTTTTTCTGAGGGTTTACAAGATTCACTTCACCATCGATCCCGGCAAGCTCTTTTGTCAGGATAACAGCATCTTCAAAATTACCAAGCTCGTCAACAAGGCCCCATTTTTTTGCCATTGCCCCTGTAAAAATCCGACCGTCAGCTATCTCCTGTACTTTTTCAACAGGCAGGTTTCTGCCTGTGGCTACAGCCTTTACAAATTGAGACTGTATATCCGATACAACTGCATCAAGTATTTCTCTGTCCCTATCTGTCAGGTCCCTGTTGGGATTGCCTATATCCTTGAACTCACCGCTTTTAATAACCTCACGCTTAAACCCGATTTTTTCCGCCAGTTCCTTGTACTGATAGTACTGCATGATAACACCAATACTTCCGGTTATGGTGCCGGGGTTAGCGACTATCTTGTCACATGCAGCAGCTATATAGTAACCGCCTGATGCGGCCATTCCGCCCATGGATACAGTCACCGGCTTTTCTTCCCTGGTTCTCCCGATCTCGCGGTAAATCTCCTGCGAAGCAACAACACCCCCGCCGGGAGAGTCAATCCGTAAAATAATAGCCTTTATTGATTTGTCCTTCGTAAAATCTGAAATTTGCTTTAGCAGCACGGTGGAGTCTTCTATATCTCCAAGTATCGGTATAACCCCCACCTTGTTTGCAAATGCTATTCCGGAAGAACTGCTGAAAGAACCGCTTAAGACTGTCATCAAAATGCTTAATACAATAATTACACAGACAAGAATTATAAGAACGGTAAGTATAGGGTGTTTTTTCATTATTTGTATCTTCTGGAAGGATTGAAAAAATCGATTTACCCGCCCGTATCCGGGCAGGCTGTAACTATAAAGTGTTGAGGTCCTTTAACTCTATTGTTTCAGGACCTCATCTTATTATTCGGTTTCTTTCTCTACTGATTCAGGAGTGTCGTCTTCAACAGCCTTTTCTTCCTCTAACGGTTCCGGTGTTTCTTCCTCAAGCGCCTTTTCTTCTTCTGCCGGTGCCGGAATTTCGTCTTCAGCCGCCTTTTCCTCTTCTGCCTGCTTGTTTTCAAGATCAAGCATACCGGCCTTTAATAATTCACCGAGGTTTGAGGTGGCTTCCTTTCCGTTATTCAGGTAACTCCTGTAGATGTCCTTCTCATCACTCTCCTCCAGCTTGCGGATGGAAAGACCTATCTTCTTGTCATCTTTCGCAATGTTGATGACCTTTGCCTGAATTACATCGTCTATCTTGAACCGGCTCAAGGGATTACCGCTCTTGTCTTTTGTGAGTTCGGAAACATGGATGAGTCCTTCAATACCTTCTTCAAGTTCAACAAAAACGCCAAAATCGGTTATATTGGTTACTGTTCCGGTTACCCTTGTGCCCGGTTTATATCTTTCGGGGATCTCATCCCAGGGATCAACCGTAAGCTGTTTTATTCCAAGCGAGAATCTCTCGTTGCCTTCATCAATATTAAGAACAACAGCCTGAACTTCATCACCCTTCTTATAGACTTCGGAAGGATGTTTTATCCGTTTTGTCCATGAGATATCGGATATATGAACCAGTCCGTCGATTCCTTCATCTATTCCGATAAAAATACCAAAGTCAGTTATATTTTTTATCCTGCCTTCAATAGTTGTTCCGATAGGATATTTTTCACCGATAACTTCCCATGGATTGGGCTCAACCTGTTTCAGGCCGAGTGAAATTCTCTTATTGTCAGAGTCAATATTGAGAACAACGGCTTCTACGTCATCACCTACCTTTAATATCTGTGAAGGATGCCTGATTTTACGTGTCCATGACATTTCAGATACATGAATAAGACCTTCAATACCTTCCTTGATCTCTATAAAAGCGCCATAATCCGCAAGACTGACTACCTTTCCGATAACGCGTGTATTTATGGGGTAATCGGTGTCAGCGTTGATCCATGGATCAGGATTGAGCTGTTTGAGACCAAGTGAAACTCTTTCCTTATCTTCGTCATACTTGAGAACCTTTACCGTGATTTCATCACCGATCTGATACAGTTCGGAAGGGTGTCCTACCCTGCCCCATGAGATGTCGGTTATATGCAGAAGCCCGTCTATTCCTCCCAGATCAATAAAGAAACCGTAATCGGTAATATTCTTTACTGTCCCCTTCAGCACGGCACCCTCTTCCAGATCTCTAAGGGTCTGGTCACGTTTTACCTTGCGGTCCTTTTCAAGCAGCGCCCTTCTTGAAAGAACTATGTTTGATCTCCTCTTGTTATATTTGAGGATCTTGAACTCATGTTTTGTACCTATAAGGGCATCAAAATTCCTCACGGGCTTGAGATCGATCTGTGACCCCGGGAGAAAGGCCTGAAGCCCTATATCAACAGCCATTCCGCCTTTAAGCCTGGCCACGATTTCACCTTCAACGGTTTTGTCTTCTTCGTAAATTTGTTTAATCTCGTCCCATATTTTTATCTTGGCGGCCTTTTCTTTGGAAAGGATAATCCTTCCGTCATCGTCCTCTCTCTTTTCAAGAAGCACGTCTACCTTGTCGCCGACCTTGGCTGTCATGTTGCCGTCAGCATCTATAAATTCATTGATACGAATCTGGCCCTCTGATTTATATCCAATATCTACCAGGACATGCTCTTTACCGATCATAACAATCTCGCCTGTGACAAGCTCCCCTTCCTGAATACTCTTGAGGCTCTTTTCATACAGTTCCATAAAACTGTTTTCGCCGAAATCGTCATCATCGTCGCCATCGGAAGCAGATGAAAAATACTTGTTCATGCTCTCATCATCAGAATCCTGTTCATCATTTTTGAAATTATCATCCATGTTTGTCTGATCGTTAATTTCTTCTTCCTGGCTGTCATCTATAATTTTGTCTGTTGGTTTATCCATTAAACTAAATACCCCCTGAAAATTTTATCCTAGTAATTTGGATTTTATTAAACTTCTATAGATATCAAATACCATCTATAGAATCAAGTATTATTTCCAGAACCTGTTCAATCCCCATCCCGGAAGTATCTACTATAACCGCATCCTCCGCGGGTTTCAAAGGAGCAAGTTTTCTGGACTGGTCCTGCTCATCCCGCTTACGAATATCTGCTTCCACATCTTCCCTGCTGACATTTTCATTTCTGTCTATTCTTTCTTTATAACGCCTCCCGGCCCTGATCTCGGGAGAGGCTGTAATAAAAAACTTATAATCCGCCCCGGGAAACACCACGGTCCCCATATCACGACCTTCTGCTACCAGACCGCCGTTCTTACCGATTTTGCGCTGTAAAGCCGTCATGGCCTTTCGCACTTCCATTACAGCAGAAACCGATGACGAAAGCATATCCATCTCAGGCATTCTGATTTCAACTGAAACGTCTTCATTATCTATATAAATTGTAGAATTTTCTCCGTCCCCTTTAAAATGTATATTGATTTTTTCACACATCTCATAAAGGACTCTGCCGTCTGTAAAGGGTATGTTCATCCTTTTTGCCTGGAGCGCAACAGCCCTGTACATTGCCCCTGTATCAAGATAAACAAGGTTCTTTTTTTTTGCCAGTAAACGGCTTATGGTGCTCTTTCCGGCTCCGGCAGGGCCGTCAATGGTTATTAAGGATTTTTTCATATGGTACTGATCCTCTTAAATAATTACTTTTCCAGGCTGTTGATAACCTTTTTCAGACTGTTTATAAATCTTTCGTTTTCTTCAGGAAGACCTGCGTTGATCCTGATATATTCACTCAAACCATAGCTGTCCATTGAACGGATAATAACACCTTCCCTGAGCATAAGCTGGTAGATGTTTTTTCCGCCCGAAGGTACCTTGATAAGGAAAAAATTGGTTTCAGTTGGCAGATATTCCAGCCCCATCTCATCCAGACTTTTATAAAGATATTTAAGCCCGTCCTTTACCAGATTAAGTGTTTTTGTCACAAATTCATTATCATCCAGCGCTGCTACTGCCGCAGCCTGGGCAAGGAGATTTGCATTAAAAGGCTGCCTGACCCTGTTTATGTAATCAACTATCTCTGCTGATGAAAATCCATAACCTACTCTCAGACCTGCGAGGCCATACAGCTTGGAAAAAGTCCTTAAGACTATCAGCCTGTCACGCTCATCCAGCAGATCAATACCTTTTGCTATCTTTTCCGATGAAAACTCTATATATGCCTCATCAATAACCAGAATAATATCTTCGGGGATGGATTTTATAAAATCCAGCATCTCTTCCTTTGAAATGCCTGTTCCGGTAGGATTATTGGGATTATTAATAAAAATTATCTTTGTACTTGGTGTAATTGCCGCTTTTATATCATCCGGACTGATTTTAAAATTTCTAAGATTGACGGATACAAGCTCGCCCCCTGCACCGTTAACCACCTTCTCATAAACAAGAAAGGTCGGGAAGGCCTGAATAACCTCATCCCCAGGGGACAGAAAAGACCTGATTGTAAGCTCGATCAGCTCGTTTGAACCGTTTCCGGTGATAATCCTCTCCACTGGCAAGCCAAACACAGCGGATATTTTCTCCTTGAGATAATAGCTGCTGCCGTCAGGATACCTGTTAAGTTTATTTACATTGTCCAGTATGGCCTGTACAGCCATTGGTGAAGGGCCTATGGGATTTTCATTTGAGGCAAGCTTAATTGATCCGCTTATTCCCAGTTCCCTTTCAAGTTCTTCAATGGGCTTGCCCGGCGGATAGGGAACAAGTCTTTCAATTTTTTCTGTTGTCAGTCTTTTCATATATATTACCTCATATATACAAACCAGCGCAGAAACTGAATTTTTTGGCTGTAGATTGTGTATTATAATCATCTGAAAAATTACCGGTGTTATATCAAAGAGGCCGGAAATAGCAAGAATTTAACCCTGATTTGAATAATACAGCATACTTTTTCTTATAAAGACACTTGATCTCCTGTAAAAATTTCAGTATTTTTTTGCGGTATAATACTGAGAAAGAAAAATTTATAATAAAAATCAAGTAAGTAAACTCTTGACTTAGGGTTTTTGATTATTTATCTTTAGGACTTTCAAATACATATCTAATCTTTTCTCAGATCAGCAATTTATGATTTTTGCGTTTAAAAAATGAAGATTTTAGAGACAGGAGATTTATGAACAAATCACAACTTATTGAAGCTCTGGCTAAAGAGGAAAACCTGGCGTTGAAAAAGGCCGAAGAAGTAGTCAACACGGTCTTTGGTGACATGGAAAAGGCGCTCGCCAACGGAGAGCGGGTAGAAATCAGAGGTTTTGGCAGCTTTAAAATCAAGAACTACGATGGTTATCAGGGCCGAAATCCTAAAACAGGTGAGATAATAAATGTAGCACCTAAAAAACTCCCGTTTTTTAAAGTTGGCAAAGAGCTCAAGGAAAGAGTCGATATTTCTTAATCTCAGATCAAGTCCTGGTCCTGCTGAATGGGGAGTTTGCGGTACCCTTCACCCGAATCCGCCTGCTGGGGTTAATAGCCCGGGATAGAGAAAAGATTTATATTGCCCTCTGAATATTTGCGGGTCCGGGTGGACCATGCGTGACAAGCGCTTATGAACCCCGTCAGGTCCGGAAGGAAGCAGCGGTAAGTAAGGCAGCTGTGTCGTTTTGGTATCTACCCGGACCCTCAAGTGTTTTTCTGTCCTTTAATATGCAACCATTCAATAAAAATAATCAAAAAATAGATGAAAAGACACCCGGAGATATTTTTTATTACTGTTTTCCGGGACTGACAAAATACAACTCTCTATGCCACAGGATTTATACCCGCAACCACGGATACAGCAACCATCCCTGTAAAAGCCTGAATATAAGTTACGCTGTAAACGATGATCCTGCCTGCGTTTATCAAAACCTCATGCTCATACAGCAAAACACGGGCGCTGAGCGACTTGTACATATGAACCAGCAGCATGGTAAAAATATTATTTCGCTTAAATATGGAAATAAAATTGAATCAGATAAGGTATTTGATGCCGATGCCCTTATAACAGATATTCCATCTGTTGCCATTATGGTAAAACAGGCTGACTGTCAGGGAGTTATTTTATTTGACCCGGTAGAATCGGCTGTTGCGGTTGTCCACTCCGGATGGAAAGGAAGCACTTTAAATATCCTTGGTGAAACAGTAAAAAGAATGGTCAATGACTTCAATTGTTCTCCTGAAAATATTGAGGCAGGAATAGGACCTTCTCTGGGGCCGTGCTGCGCTGAGTTCAAGACCTATAAAGATATTTTCCCTGAACATTTTCAAAAACACATGGTTGGAGAGTTCAATTTTGACTTCTGGACCATCAGCAAAATGCAGCTTATTGATGCCGGTCTTAAAAAAGAGAGCATAGAAAAGACAGGCATCTGCACAAAATGCAGGACAGATATTTTTTTCTCATACAGGGGAGAAGGCATAACCGGCAGGTTTGCCACTGTTGCGATGATAAAAAAATAATAGTTAGTGCCCATCCAGAAAGAGGCTATTTCTGGATGGAGCTTTCAGCGGTCAGCTAAGTCTTTATTTTAAAAGCCTTTTGCTGAAAGCTGAGTGCTGACAGCTACCGAATAAAAACTTTAGTTTTTGGATGGGCTCTAGTTAGGAGAAGATCATGTCCCGGTCAATCTGGACAACACATACTTTCAATAATAATAAATTTAATCTGCTTGATCTTGACCACCCTCAGGTAGAAAAAGACATACTGCAGGAGATAAAATCCGGTGTGGATGTTTACTATGACCGGAGATGGGGACTCACACAGGAATTCTGTAAGTTCCTCTACGAAATACCTGAACTACTGGAAAATAAAACGATATTTATTGCCGGTGCAGGGATAGGGGCTGAAACCGTGGTTATCGGCAGCATGGCAAAAAAACTTTATATAAATGACCTTGCACCTGTTGCCCTTGATTATTGTGCAAAACAACTCAGGGAAAACAATATAAACAACTTTGAAACAATACAAGGCAGTTATGGCTCAATAGATATTCCCGATATTGATCTGGCTGTTGCCTGTTTCTGTGTCTATACCAGCGAAACCATGCATGCAATGAAAAGTTTTATCGAAAAATCCGGGAGCCCTGTACTTATAGTTAATGAAACCCTTCCCAATTTTGTAAGACTGATGAAGACAGTTAATAGGAAAAGAAAATCGTTGGTTTCCGAAGAAAGATTTCCCTGTTACCTGTTTGAATGATATTGCAATTACTCAATCAACCTGTTTTCTTCATCATAGGGTTCAAGGTGAACCACAACATCCAGGACTTCCGGTCCGTTGTTGAGAAGCTGCTCTTTTACATCCTCGGATATTTTATGCCCGGCCCGGACGGTTAACTCCGGTTCAACCAGGATATGGAGATCGATGAGAAGATGTGACCCAAATTTTCTTGTACGGATAGCATGGGTACTTTTTACCCCCTTTACTCCCATCGCAAGGGTCTTAATGTGCGCCTGGGTCTTGACTGATGCTCCGGTATCAATCAATCCCTGAAGGGCAGGGATGATAATGTCCCATGACACCTTAAGTATAAAACAGGCAATAAGCACTGCACCGATATGATCAACAAATCCCCAGTCAGGATAGAGAGCCGCGATTAC
>JASFHE010000227.1:0-9439 GCA_050123415.1 Desulfobacteraceae bacterium
AAGGCATCTGTTTCGGGCAGTATGGAGATCGATCCTGAATGTATATTTATGGTCCCGCCCTTTTTACCGGGTATAGAATATCCTGCAAACTCGCCGTCAAGGATAACAGAGGCTCCCCCAATATCAAGAGTTCCTGCGCTTCCGCCCGAGACGTTACCTTTGCTGTTTATTGAATAGCCGCCGCTTACGTCAATGTATGCACCTCTGGAAATAATAACTCCATCCCCATCTCCAGATCCTTCTTGAGAAATAGTTTCGGAGATTGAGATGGTACCTCCTTTTAACAAACCCGTTTTATATTCGGAGTTATTTATTCCGTATTCAGAATTGTCGATCTTCTCGCCGGCAGTTGAAAGACTGCTCTCCGGGCCCAGGAAAAGCCTCTGACGGCCTATCTCTTCCGCTGGAATATATATTTCTTCATAATTATAATCGGAAGTTTGATTATCTTTCACCTTTAATGTAATTGTTCCGCCAGGCACACTGACTCCCCCTTCAACAATCATGCTTCTTGATTCAGCACTAAAAGCCCCTCCTGGTAAAAGGGATATATCTTCGTCTTTACTGATGGATATATTCCTGTCGCACCTTAAATCTAAGGCATTAAGTCCGGCATTGTTGATCAGGTCCGAAGATATAAATGTTATTCCTTCCCTGTCTTCAGGGAACAGGTCTTCTTCAGGATTAAAACTTCCGGACAGGCTGCTAATTCCGGAATCTACAGTTATCTTTTCGACGATATGACCTAGTTTATAAGAACCATTATGAACTTCAACAGATGTATCCGGTCCTCCCAGTAGAAGTGTCCCGCCTGTGGGGACTAAGATCCCCATGGCCTCATAGAGATTAATCTCATTCGTGGTCAAACCGGCCGAATAATTGGTCTGATACAATCCTTTTGTTACGGACGCGTCTATGGTCCCGTCAAGGATCATGACAGGTGCGGATGCAACAATTGTCCCTGCATTGCTTCCCTCCTGAAAGCCCTCCACATAATTCTTTAAAGGCGCTGCGCTTCCGTAATATATGCCGCTGTAGGTCTTTGAGCCGTATCTCTCGTTTTTCTGTGTGAATTCGCCCAGGAACTGATTTTTATAGGTCTCCCATTCGGGTGCGTTGTCGATATCGTAGACTATGTTATTTATGGAAACCAGCTTGGCCGAATCTATAAAACCATCGCTGTAATTGACTCCTCCTCCTGAGGCGTCGAGCAGGGCGCCTTCCCGGAATATGATATCTCCGGAATCGGCAAACAAGTTGATTTCTCCACCCATTGTGGATTTCTCCCGGGCAGTCTCGTCAGTCCCGTTAAGTATGTAACTGGAGACATTGCCGATATTGGAGCCAAGAATCGTCGAAATGGTTAATTTCTTTCCCTTCAGGTCCCCGTCCTTCTGGCCATAGTCATCGGTAAGTTCCACGCTGTTAAGCTGGACCAGTATTGATTTGTCGCTCACAGGTCTTGTCACCCACAATCCGCTTACGTCTATTATGCTGTTTTTCCCCAGGTATATGCGGTTGATCGCTTTAAGGTCCACCTGTCCGTAAGGGGCAAGTATTGTCCCTTCAAGATCAATCAGGTCCGGGAAAATGAATTCATCATCGTCACTATCTTCGTTATCGATATCGGCTCCAAGACCTGAATAAAGCGCTCCTACATAAACATTTCCCCTCAACATAGGAATCGTTGTATTATAGGTGTCCGTTGAATCACTAACAGGGGTGGATGTCAAGCTGCCCTCCCCCAGTACGATTTTATCACTCGCCCGTAATTCCACACTGCCTTTACTCGTAGCGGAGGTTTCTGAACGGATAATGCCGTTCTGTATGACATTACCGCCGTACATCCCGGCAGTTCCGAGATCGGCTGATATTGTCCCGTCTTCAAAGTTTTGGACCAAACCGGGGTTTTCCGTGACGTAAACCCTTTTATAGACATTGGCGCCACCGCTGGTCGAAGATTCTTCGATGATCTCCTTAACAGTAATCTCATCACCTGCAGCAAGGCCAGCCCAACCCAGGTATGCGGATATTTCGCCATCATTTTCCACAACGGTTCCCAGCAGAAAGACAGAACCGCCGTCATCTGTAGTGATATCACCGTGATTTGACACAACTCCTTCGCTGTTGTTGGTTTCGCCCGGACTGATATAATTTTCCTTTATAAAACTCAATGTTCCATCAAGAAAATCATCATCCGATATATTAAGTGAAGATGCGACCAGTGACCCTACATTGACCTTTGAATTGGGTGAAAAGAAGATGCCGTTCTGGTTAATAAGGTAAACATGTCCGTCCGAAGTCAGCTTGCCGTATATAAGACTTGGATCCTGATCATATATCCTGTTCAATACTTTCCAACTGCCGTTATTCTGCTGTTCAAAGTGTGTCCAGGCGTTCACACCGATATCAAAAGAATCCCAGTCAATTATGGCATTCTTCTCGTTTTGGTGAATAATGAGCTGGTTGTCACCTATGTTTTCAAGAGAGGAAACTCCCTGTACAATATTTCTCAGGGAAGGCAGTGAATTGATTTGAGGAGCTGTTATATTGGCGGAAGTTGAACCGTAAAAACCCGGCAGCAGTCCTGCGCCCCATGCAGTTACCGAAGTAGAATAAATTGTAAAGATACAGGATAGTACCATTACAACTATCTTTGAAAATCTTTTATTATTTAATTTATTTAAAATCATTTCGGTAACAGCTCCGTCAAATCATTAATGCTAAAAAGCATATTTTAGCCTGAAATAATAAATGTCATCACCACTCCGGACCCTGTCAGTGTCTTCAAGTGCAACAGCCCAGTCAAACGCGTACTCAAAATTGTTGAATAATGTTCCTTTTAATCCCCATCCTGCGCCCTGTAACATCATGCTTTTCTCTTCACCGGGAAGAGGGCTCTTTTTCCATAGTCTTGCCATATCGTAAAAATAATACAGAGTCGCGTTTGCCTTCTTTTTTATATTAAGGCTGCTGAAAAACTCGGGGAAGTAAACCTCTACAGTACTGTGAAATACATAATCGCCTGACACTTCCGATTCCTTGTATCCTCTTACACTCTCCATCCCTCCGGCAGTGTATTGTTCATTTGTGATAAGCGGTTCACTTGTAATCTGCCCATCCATTTTTGCATATAATCCCATGCCTAAGGGCAGTTTATGAGTTCTTTCAACACCCGCAGTTACATACAGATAGTCACCTCTTGCCTTAAAACGTTTTATCTCAAACTCTCTCTGGTCCGTAATAATATTTCTAAATGCCCAGTTAAGTCCGAGACTAAACTGTGTTTTGCCTTTTTTATCGGATTGTGTTGCACTGTAGGAAACCATAAAAGGAAGATAATCTATTGGTGTAGTTATACCTTCCTGCTCTTCATCATCAAAATTTACATCTTCATAAAAATCTTTATAATCCACACCAAATGTAAAATTGTGATACAGTTTAGCGAGAGATGGTAGAGGGATGATATATCTTACCCCATATATCTTTCCTTTCCCTACGACTTCAAATCCTTCACCAAATGCATTGTCACTGTCAGACCAGACGCCATAAAGTGCAATCAGGTGATTGGAGTTCCATGGCGGTGAAAACACATATGATTCGGCAACTACGGCAACTTCATCCGTGTTCTCTGGAGAAGTCTGGTACTGGATCGACAGGGAATGTTCCCTCTGCCACATATTATCAAACCTTATTGAGCCATTGACCCTGAGGTCGGTTGTACTGTGGGAAGACCGGTTGTTTATATCAAGACTGCCATGTAGCGGAAGTTTATCCTTTACATTCAACTCAATATCAATTTTGCCATGTTCCAGAGGTATCATTACCGGAGATATCTTCATATCGCGGTTTCTATTTGCCACCCCGAATTCCTGTAATAAACTCGGGTAATAAATATCATTGCCCGGTAAAAGACTTGGAAAACGTTTCATGATGCTGTCCCTGGTAAAATACCTGTTTCCCTTTATCCTTACTTCTTTTATTTTCCTTTCTATCACAAGAATATCCGCAAGACCGTCCGCGAGGTCCTCCACCGTTTGACGAGGAACTTCCACTGTCACAGCAATGTATCCTGCCTTATGGTAAAGTGACTCAAGCGCTTTCCTGGCTTCTTCCACATCATGTCCGGTTTTTGATTCTCCTGTAAACGGAGCAAGAACATCCGACATCATGTTTTCTGTTAAAAGACTGTTTCCTTCCACAGTAAAGCCTATAATCCTAAAAGTTGTTATTTCACCATTCTCCCGGACTTCTGTTGCAAAACAGATTGAAGTAGAAATTAAAATAGCTGCCGCGACCAACGGAATGAATATTTTGTAACCGAATATGTATTTCCGAATAAAATAGCTTCTAATATGCATTATAATAAGATCACGATCTCAGAGCCTGATTTTCAGGTTATTTTTTTTCACCGGATTTTTTTCTACTAATGCAGAAATGTGTGTTTTTCCAATTTTCTGAAGAGCCGTATTCAGCCTGTCTCGTAAAACAGGGGCAAATTTAAAGCCCGTCATCTTTTCAATTACTTTTCCCTTACTGTCTAAAAGAAGAATTGAAGGATATGAGTCCATTTTATATGAATCCATTAATTCGGGATGTTTTTCTCCATCTGCCTTTATCCATACAAATTCATTTTCAAGGTATTCTATCCTTGGATCCTTCAAAGTCTCATTAAATAATTTTTCACACCATGGACATCCATCTTCATAAAAGATCAATACAACCGGTTTTCCAGTCTTTTTTGTAATCGCCAATCCATCATCATAATCCTCATGCCATGATAATTCCCAATCTTTAAGACTCGAAGCCTTTATGACAGAATCAACTGTCAGTTCCAGGAATAATTTTTTGCCAGCCAGGGGATGATTGAAATCCACAGTGAAGCTATTTTCATCCATTGAGACTATCCTGCCCTTTTCATTACCCATTACAAAATCCGCTCCCTGTTTGGGTTGAAGTGCTATTGCTATATTGTTTTCTTCCTGAAAAATCCTTGTGTCACCGATTTCGCTTTTTAAAGAGAAGGCGTCTTTTATCTCAGCTTCAAGAGCAACCTCTTTTTCATTTATTTCGGTAATCCTGTGATAAAAATAGGGGACCAGATGAACAAGATTTCCTTTAACAGGTGCTGACTTAAAAAGCTCATGAAATTTTTTCAGACTGACGCTTGTCTTTTTGGGGAGCCGCCTCACAGATGAAAACGACCTGATCCTGGCTCCACTCC
Source organism: Desulfobacteraceae bacterium (assembly GCA_050123415.1). Classification (GTDB taxonomy): domain Bacteria; phylum Desulfobacterota; class DSM-4660; order Desulfatiglandales; family HGW-15; genus JAAZBV01. Next base: position 5,225 of record JASFHE010000227.1, read on the forward strand.
TTGGCCCGTATCCCTCTTCAGGCGGAATAACAATCTTATTTGTCTCCCCTTTCTTCATTCCAATCACTGCATTGTGAAGCCCCGGAAAAGAATCCTTTTTCCCTGCAAGCACCTCCAGGTCATTGAAGGTAATGGATTCGATATATTTATCTGACAGAGTTATTTCACTGTTATCGAGGATCTCCCGGATGTTCGTTCTCAATATCTCACCGTTTTCAAGTGTCAGACAATATCTGACGCCAACCAGATCTCCAACCTGCACGGTTTTGACCGCATCGCCTGTTTTGCCGGCTCCGGCGTCATTCAGTGCAGAGCTGAGTATGTTTGCAGCATTGTCCATGCCTGTTTTATTCTGGCTTTCGAGGGTTTTATGTGCACAGCCTGCCAATAAAAAGCCTGTAAAGACTACTCCGCATAAGATAGAAATAAGTAATTCATGCATCATAAATTTTGTTTTAATCTCATTTTTTCTCATCGACGGCCTCGTCTCTCCTGGCAACCGCCTCACAGGACAGGGACTCGCCTCCGAAGGGATGACCATAATCAAATTTGACCCTGGTATCTGTTACATCAATTACCCTGCCCACTATCGGTCCTGACCGCACTAAATCACCCGGCTTGTAGTCGAATATCGTTTTAATATTATTTCCATCTTCATACAAAATCGCTTTTCCCATTGGTGTGTCTACTGGTGTTCCTTCCTTAACGCTGACCTTGAATTCAACATGGTTATCATCTACGGACAGAATAGTTAATGTTACACCTTCTGCATTCTGATAATTCTCTATTACATCTCCGGGTGAAGGGGTCTTGCCATTACGTATTTGCCAATGCTCAAGGCTGACTTTCTGGGTCCGGGGTTTTTTCCTGATCCGGTCGATTTTTTTGTATCTGTCATCATCAGAAGTTATCTGAGAGTACTCAGCGGAAATATCGAAGGCAACGGGTGATCCCTCTTCTTTACCGACGATCACCATGCTAATATTCTCCAGAATTTCCTTGTGTGTACTGTTTAATGTACCGTAATCAGGCGCCTTTTTTCCTTCACCCGCGGTCACCGAAACAGGTATATATTTTGGTAGAGGAAAAAATATACTCGACATTGCATCATTATTATCTTTAATCAGCGATTCATCTGTCGTCATTACAATCTTTCCGTCTTTTTTAAGACGGCATGTAAAATCCACAAGGGTCTCATCGCCGAAATCAATGATGTTTTCAGGTTTAATAACCCTGTTGTGACCTGCGCTCTGGCACCCCGTTGCACAAATGATGCCCGTTAATAAAATGACATTTAATAAAATTGATATTTCCAAATATAATCCTTTTAAATACATCATTCATAAGTACCTCAGACTAACGTAATATTGAATTCACGATTTTTATCCTGTCTACAATACCCCATTCACTTGTGATGGGATTTTATCAAATGCCCTCCCCCTTGTGGGGAGGGCTAGGGAGGGGGTATTAAACTAGAAATTCCTTTTGATACCTCGCTACTTGCGATGTAGTAGTTTAATTTAGTAACTTTATGCCCATGAAATATTAATATTCTCTTAGCCCTTTGTTATGATTTTATTAGTTTTCTAAAAATGCCTTTTAAAGTATTCAAGACAAGGAAAGTGAAGAGGTTTGATTTTTCAAAGGCGGTGTGAAAGTTTTTGCGGGAATAACTAAGGGCCTCAACAAAGAGGCCCTTAGTTTGCTTCCATCCATAAACGCCCTTTCGGCATTCCCCGACTTGTCGAAGATCCCGTTTTATATACGGGGATCGGTGAATCCAGAAATTTTAATGTGTTACGAACTTTAACCTTAGCTGAGATCGCTTTATATATTATCGACTGTATAAGCAGTTTAACACTGTGGTGTCATACTAACTCTATATTGGAAGAGTTCTATTGCAAGGGAACGGTGGTGCGTTCATCACCGTATAGCTTTAGCAGGGAGTGCTGTGTCCCCGCCGATCATTATAAAAAAGAGTTCTTTCCATTACTTAGTATCTTTGTCATCTTCACTCTACTTTTTACCAAGGTTCCGGATACGGAGTCTGGAAATCAGTGTCTTTTGTTACTGTCAATCTCCACTCCCGCCAAGTGACAGCGTAAATTCCATAAGAGAGCTTTACAAACGGTAGGGGCAACGAAATGACATATAGATGTGCCTCTACCGTTCATGAAAGAAAGGAGCTCTTTTACTAAAAACATGATGATTTAACAGGAGGCAAAGGAGGATAACTAGCAGGACTCGGATCAGAGTAAGGAGTGTCTTTTCTTGCTTTCATTTCACGACATGTTGCCATATAATTAGCCATATATCCGGGCATATTTGCTGGATCGTATGCAAAAGATTTAAGTGCGGTAACAAAACCACCCGGATCAGAGCCGTCAGTAACCATCAACGAATAATACCAGAAATAATTTTCAAAACAATCAGGTTTGCTGACGAGTTCGTTATGTCTGAGGTAAACATTTGCATAGCTCATAAGCTTTATATCGCCAAAACCATCTACATCATGATATTCACCAGTAATTCCATCCACGATAACCTTACCTGTATAACCGTAGCCAATAGCACCTATTCCGTCATAATTCTCATAACCTTCTCTTGAGCCTGCGCCTCCTACACATCTCATCATATCAGAAGATTCTCTGTTAAAATAAATAGCCGGAGAGGCTCCAACGATATAAGATATATCAGTCGTCAACACTTGATCCTTAACAAGTGAGAAAGAGGATTTAGACATTACTGCGGCATTAAGATGTGCAACACTGTCAGAACCAGCATGACGCATACAAACTACCATGGGAATACTTGATGTCAAAGTGGGATCAAGCGTCATCCAGTCAGTTATCTGGCCGCTGAAGATAAGTGAAGCGTACACCAATCCTATATTGTCTATGTTGGGAGATGTTGTAGAATTAGCGTTCCTGAAAAATGAGTATGGTATAGCGAAAGGATTATATATTGTAGGAGTAAAGCCCGGCGGCCAAGCGAGATCTTTCATTTCACCGTCAAACCAGATATTGCCAGCTGTACTGGGACCATTTCTAAGACCATGGCTCTCCTGATCGTAACCTGTAATATCATTATCTGATGCAGCGACGGTTATATCCTTACAAGCATAGCCGGTAACTCCTTCAGGTGCTTCACCTTCTGGCTCATAATCTCCAAAGTTTGTATTGGTTTCATCAGCCATCATACGTTCATTGTCTGCACATATACCGGAATTTCCTAAAGGATCCTGTCCTGAAACCGCATACAAACCGTCATATGATGCCTTGGAGGCATAACGGATATACACCTCGTCATGGGTTGTATCATAATCGTCGCAATAGGAGATACCCTGTTTATCGGCAGCGTCTTTTGCCCATTGAACGGTTGTATTGCATTTTTGATACAGAAAAGCAGGGGCGGCTTCTGACCAGTAGGTATACTGGGCTTTTGCGCCATATATGTTGATGTTATACTCTGCTGCATCTACGCCTGTTGACGCTGCAAGCAGGGCACCGATTGATATTGTTATTTTTACTAATTTTTTAAACATGAATATTCTCCTTTATTTTAAAATATTTTTTTATTTAAATCCAATCCAAATACTTAAAAAAAATCCAGGCGAATTTAAGATTTTAAAACAGAGGACTGTGCACACCGTGTTAAGGGCAACTCGCAGTGCGGAATATTAATAATTCTTTTAATTATAGAAAACAGGAGGCTTAATTTTTCAAATACAATGTGAAAGTTTTTGCGGGAATAACTAAGGGCCTCAACAGGCCCTTAGTTACTACTTTGGCTTAACTAATCAGTTTATGTTACCTACCCTAATATTAGTTACTGTTACTTGACTTTCTGAGTTGAGAAATCAGTGTCTTTTTCTACTTTCATATCGTCCTGTGCTGCCCAGTAATCGGCTTTACTTCCAGGCAGATTAGCGGAATCTGATGCAAAAGCATTAAGATCATCAATAAGAGCACCCTCGTCGCCGTCAGTAAACAGCCACTGTGCTGACCAGAATTCATATTTACCATTAATGATTTCTTCTGCTTTTCCTTCCTGGCCCATATATGTCATAAGTTTTACATCACCGTAACCATCAACATTATTATGATATTCACCAGTACCAGCATCCATGATAACCTTATCTGTATCAGCGTAACCAATGGCGCCTATTCCGTCATAGCTTTCATAACCTGTTCTTGAGCCTGCGCCGCCTATACA
>JASFHE010000228.1:0-9407 GCA_050123415.1 Desulfobacteraceae bacterium
TCAGACCTTGAGAAAAAACTCCAGCGGTCACCCGATCTGCCGTGGTGGGATATAGCTATCTATCCTAATACGGTATATTCGTAATTGCCGATTCCCTTACCCATAATGGGTTCCGAAAATGTATACACATCCTGATAAGTATACCCTCTGCCTTTTGCCCAGGACCGAAGAGTGCTTGTAGTAGATAAACGTAAATACTTCGATGCTTCTGCAGCCGTATAATTGGGTATCTTCCTGGGGTTTTGATCCCCATATATATCTACATTTTTCTTAAAGTTCATTGTTATCACCCCCTTTGGTAAATCTTTACTTTTTCATTTGGGTAAGTCAATAGCATTATTTTACAGTAAAGCTTTCAGCTAATCAACTCGATGTTTTCAAACGATGTATTATTGTAGCACATCTGCACTTTCCAAATCCTTCAGCATTTTCTAGATCTCAACAGGAATATAGATCTGATTTGTTCCCGTGATGGGTAACCTTGCAGTGTACTTTTCTCCGGTAGTAAGGTTGGTTATGTGTACAGCTACCTTTTGTTTGTAACCAGTATTGTTCCCCTCTTCTTCTGCAATTTTCACTCTCAAAAACAAGTCTCATTTTGAGGTAATAAATCTTGATGATTGATCGGAAAATCATCCGCCTATACTGGACATCTGCCTTGTACAGCTTCTATAGCCCTGTTTTTTCATATTATGCTGCTCCGGTTTTTCCGTGATTGCCTTTTCGATAAGGGCGAGAATTGCTTCATCACTCTTGCCTTCTCTCAATAAAGGCAGGACATCAATTTCGCTCTCGGAAAAAAGACAGCTTCTGAGATGCCCGTCAGCAGTAAGCCTCAACCTGTTGCACACCGCGCAGAAGTGGTTGCTCAGGGCGCCTATAAGACCAATTTCACCCTTTGCGTTCTCGATTTTGTAGCGCTGTGCCGGCCCGTCCAGGTTGTTCCTTCTCTGTATGGGGACAAGAGGCCCCACATTTTGAAGTCGGTCATATATCTCGAGTATTGGAAGAAATTTATCGGAATTCCAGTTATTATTCCCGCCTATGGGCATATGTTCAATAAACCGGATATGATATGGTTTTTCAAGGGTAAGTCTGCCGAAGTCTTCGATCTCATCATCATTTACTCCGCGCATTGCCACAACATTTATCTTTACAGGAGCGAATCCCAGTCTTTCGACCTCCTGGATTCCGTCCCATACCTGAACGAAAAGGTCCCTGCCCGTTATTTTTTTAAACTTTTCCGGCTTTAATGAGTCAAGGCTTATATTGATCCGATGAATCCCGCATTCCTTTATTTCGGCAGCGTACTGTTTTAAAAGAACTCCGTTTGTAGTAATGGTAATCTCATCAAGCCCTTCTATCTCGCTCATCTTTTTTAAAAAACCGGTAAAACCCTTTCGTACAAGCGGCTCACCGCCTGTAAGCCTGACCTTACGTATGCCCCTGTAAATAGAAAGCCTTACGATTCGAAGTATCTCTTCATAACTGAGGATACTTTCATGGGGTAAAAAATCAATGCCTTCTTCCGGCATGCAGTACATACACCTGAGATTGCACCGATCGGTAATTGAAAGCCTCAGGTAGTTAATTTTACGGTTATTGCCATCAACCATTATAATCTTGTTCATCTGCTCATACAAACCTCTCTTACTGTAATGCTCTTAAAACTTATAACATAAGTATAATAAATATCAAAACAAAGCCCTCTGCCTCTCATCGGAGACCGAACCGACAGTCCGGTCATCTTCCAGGGGTTTCAGTTTTTCCTTTAAAAGATAGCGCTCGAACATCCTGTTAAAATCCGTCCAGGCACCTTCATTCTTGTCCTTTGACATAAATCTCGCAATACCGTTCATCTTTGCATCCAGATCATCTATAAGATGCAGCACAAAAGCCTCGAGGAATTTTGGCCTTTTCGGTGAACCGAAATCATATTCCCCATGATGGCTTAAAATCATATGCTTGAGGCAAAGGGCTGTTTCCACGGGAAATTTCTTCAGGCCCGTAAGCTTTTCTTCGAGCATTAATACTCCCAGGACAAGATGCCCCAGAAGACGCCCTTCATCGGAATAATCTATTGTTCTGCCGTATGAAAATTCCCTGATTTTTCCTATATCATGGAGAAATGCCCCTGTAACAAGGAGGTCGCCGTCCAGCTCGGGATACTGCTCATGCACATGAACGGCCAGCCGACATACCGAAAGGGTGTGTTCAAGCAGACCGCCTATATAACCATGATGAAAATTCTTGGCTGCCGGGGTTTCCCTGAATTTTTCACTGAAATTATGGTCTGAAAGAAAGGAGTTGATCAGGTCTCTGAGATCGGCGTTTTTTATACGCCTTATAATGCCCTTCAATTCCTTCATCATACCGGGGATGTCGTATGGCGTGGTTTCAAGAAAAAGAGAAGGATCATCCTGTTTTGAGAAAGCCAGCCCGGACAGTGTAAGCTGGACCTGGTTCCGGTAAGAACCTGCCTTTCCGGATACCTCGATGATATCGCCTTCCCTGAAAAGGGCTCCGAGTTCTTCGGCCCTTTCCCACACTCTTGCTTCAATATCGCCTGTCCTGTCAGCCAGGGCCAGACTCAAAAACGGTGCCCCGTTTTTTGTCTGACCCGTCCTTTTAACCTTTACCAGATAAAGGTCATTAACAGAGTCTTCCTCTTTAATGTCCTTTACCCACAGGTGATTTTTAATACCGGAAGATTCGGACGTTTCCCCGTTAATCATCAAAGTCACCTTCCGGACCTTTGTCTGAATCCAATCCTGCCGCGCGTTCCTTAATCTTTTCAGGTGTCCAGTCATTTGGATCGTCTATTTTTTGTGCCTTTGGACCAGGATCATAAGAACCTGCCTCAAGTATCGCGTTTATGGCCAGAGGCGCTGTATCCTTTGCATTAAAGACGTTAACTAGAAGATCATAGACAAAGTCTTCAACTCTCTTTGACATCCTGTCCCTGATCTCTTTTGTCTGGCCGAGGATCTTGTTCTCAAAGGGCAGGTTAAGTTTTTTATAATTTCCGCCCTTTATCTCCTTTGACTTTGCATAGGCAACCATTTCATCCCACAGGGCATCCGTCATGCCATCTGCCGAGACCTTTACAAATTCACCGTTCTCATCCAGGAAGGCATTTCCGTATTCATTGACCTGAACACCCCACGAGATCATCTGAAGGGCAGTGGCTACATTTGCCTTTGTGGTTGCGGTTTCGGAAGCTATGCTTCTCAGCCTGTCCGAATTATTACCGGAAGTCCCGTGCTGGGCGCCTGATATGTTGTAGGGCGCAAGTGCCTTGTAGATTTCTGCTGTGAGAGGAACCTGTATTCCCTGGTCACTTGCCTCTATGCCGTGGGTTGTGCCGTTGTTAAGGGCAATCCAGTCAGGAAAAATTCCATTGGCGTTTAAGCCCTGGATAAGGAACATGGCTTCAGAAACGGTTGAAAGACCTTCCTTACCCTTTATCTCGCCAACCTCCGTTTCATATCCTGCCCAGTCAGGGATATAGGAGTTAAGTGCAAGATTGGCAAGAAGGTTCTCATCATCAGGAAGATGCGATGCATCAACAGCAATGGATGTAATCCCCGCGTCAAACATGCTCGGGATTTCCGTCTTTGCCGCTTCAACATCCTTGTCTGACTTTATTCCGTAATGGTCTGCATGGATTGCAACCGGTACTGTAATACCCAGCTCATTCATTATATTATCGGCAATACTGGCAAGGTTCCAGAAATTGACTGCACAGTATGCACCGGCCCCACCCTCTGATTTTGCAATCTCGAGAATAATTGCGGCATTTGCCCTTTGTGCTGCCATGAGGGCGCCCCTGACAACAATCGAATTTCTACCGTTTGCCGCAATGGTCATTGCTTTTCCCTTTACCCTTAAGGCTCTGTCAATAACCTTTCCACTCACAATAAGCGCTTTTGAGTTTGGAAAAAGGGTTTTAATATTAGGCGGTCTGCCTATCTCCAGAGCCTTTTCAAAATCTGTGTTCATATCAGCCATTTTCTCCTCCGCGGTTTGGTTTATAAATTTTAAATATAAATCCACTGATCCAGATAAACTTGGAATATTGTTGAAAAATTCATTATTTAACCACCAAAAACGGCAGTGTGTCAAGGAACATAATACCGTCTGAAGATATTAAATTGACGAAAAATCCGGCTATAATAACACGAGATAAAATTCCCTTGATTTTCTAAGTAGTTACCATTAAAGAACCGGGCATCACCTTACAAACAGAGTTGATTTCAAATATCCTGCATTCCTTAAAAAAAATTACTTGCTACGAAGTTATTCGTTGATAATTACGAAGGCAATCGTATACTATAATCTAAATTTATTATGTCCGGGTTTTTCGAAAAAGAATGGTAATCGCATGCACCCATAAAAGAAGAAAAAAGGGACACCTGGAGACTGTAAAAAATTTACTCATGGGGTGTAATATTTATCCCTCTGGCCTTATCAGAATTTTTGGCCAGTTCCATGTTTTTGACAGAGCTGATATCTACTCCTGTAAAATCAGCACCCCTTATATCTGCGCCTTCCAGGTCAGCTCCATTCATGCCGGCATTTACAAGAACGGCATTTTTAAGGTTGCTCCCTTTTAAATTTGCCCCTGCCAGGATTGCCCTGCTTAAATCCGCGCTACTCAGGTCAGCACCTTCAAAACTGGCATCACTGAGATCACACTCTACCAGAACAGCATACCCCAGATCGGCAATATTAAAATTCACCCTGCTAAGGGATGATCCGGTCAAATCAGCCCTGTTCATTTTAATTCCGCTCAAATCAAAATCTTTCAGGTCAACAATTTTCAGCACAGCCCCGTTCAGAACCGCCTTATTCAGGTTGACATTTTTTATGATCGCCCCGTTTAAAACAGCGTTTGTCAAATCAGCATTGTCCAGTTTAGCTCCTTCAATCTTTGCCCCGGACAGGTTCGCTCCTTTAAGATTGACTCTGCTCAGATCAGAACCGCTCAGATCAACGGAATTCATAACCGCCCCGGTCATTACGGCGTTTGAGAGATCCGTTTTCTTGAAATCCGCATTACTTAATTTTGCGTCTTTAAATTCAATCCCCTCAAGGCTTGAATTGGCCAGCACAGCATACTGGAGATCGGCCTTGTTAAATTCGGATTTTATAATAAAGGCATTACTGATATTGGCGTAACTCAGGTCCGCATAATTGAGGTCTACCCTGTTCATTAAAACACCGTTCATGTAGGCCCCGCTCAACAGGGTGTAGTCCATTTTGGAGGATTCAATAGTGGCATAACTAAGGTTGGCATTGGCAAGAATGGTCTTACTTTTTTCCGAGCCCTTCATCTTTATATCATCCATCTTCGCAGCGCTCAGATTAACATTACTCATGTTCGCGTTCATCAGCTTTACGTCCGAGAGAAAGGCCCCGTGCATGTCTGCCTTGTTAAGATCCGCATTGCTCAAATCCGCTTTTATAGAAGAGAAGCTCAGGTTTGTATTATGCATGACAGCATTGCCAAGGTCGGTATTACGAATTATGCTATAGCGGAGGTTTGCGCCGGAAAGATCCGCTTCCTTCAGTATACTTGATAATATAACAGCACAGTTCAGATTCGCGTTCTTTAAATCCGCTCCTGTAAAATCCGTGTTATCAGCCTTTACTCCGGTCATCTCTGCATGCTGCAGATTACATTTACTCATGTCAGAAGATATCAATATGGAATCTTCGAGACGGGCGTTTTTCAGTATGGTTTTCGTCAATAATGAATCACGCAGGGAAGCTTTGCTCATATCAGTGCCTGTCAGGTCCAGACTGCTTATGTCTGTTTTTTGAAAGACCCTGTTCTTTTCCAGTACCTCCCTGACATCCTTAGACGTTAATTTTGTAAGCGAGTCTTCGGATGCAGAAAAGAGAGGCTGGACAGACACCAGAAAGACAGCCAGAATGAATATAAAAACCTTGATCTTGTTTTTCATATTAATATCCTCAAAGGTTATTTCGGCCCGATTAGATCAAAATCCTCATCTTTTTTTTCAGGCCTGGGTTTTGGTTTTATAACCGGTTTCTTTTTTTCCTTTTTTACCTTGGGTTTGCTTTTCTGAAGGTATGAATCAATAAATTCCGCAGTTAACGGATCTCTGGTCTTAAGAAGGTTTCCCGGAATAAAAATCCTGCTGCCTTTTATCATATTCTCATAATCTATATTGGGGTTGGCATCTGCCAGGGCTTCCCAGTTGCTGACATCACCGGTGTACCATTTGGAAATAATACGCAGTGTTTCCCCGGGATATTTTACCGTATGGATATAGGGCGGTCTGTTCACAGGCTCTGCCGGTTTCCATTCCGTTTTCCCGGTGCCGGTCGTATTACATCCGACGCATATTAAAACAACAGTGCCAAGTACCAAAAGAACCATCTCTGCTTTTCTAACCATATTATCAGTCCTTTTTTCTTTTTTATTTTTTCAACGTTTCAAGCAGTTTTTTTACTTTTTTATTTTCAGGATTAACTGAAATTGCCTGCTCCAGGTTTTTTATACAATCCTGAATATTGCCCGTTTTTCTTTGTACGACAGCGAGATTGTAGAGTGCCTCATCCAAAAACGGAGGAGACAGGGCAACCACCCGGCTGAACATCTCCTGCGCCCTGCTGTAATCTTTTTTAATTGCATATATGTAACCAAGGTTAAAAAAGGCATTATACATCCGGGGGTTCAGCTCGGTTGCTGTCTGGTATGAAGCGATTGCGCTGGTGTAATCCTTCTGCTGTGTATATATACGTCCGAGATGATAATAACCCTGAGAGCTGTCCGGGTTGAGCTTAACGGCCTTGAGTAACAACGCCTTTGCCCTTTCAGGTGTTTTTTCTAAAATTTTTGAGGCCTGTCCGACCAGCGCCTGAGAGTATAACATCGAAACCCTTTCATCATCCCGGGAGCCTGTTTTTTGCATATCCTCAAACAGGACAGCTGCCTCGGCATACTTTTCCTCATTAAGGAGCCTTGTCCCTTGTTTTAATTCGGGAGAATCTTCATCAGGCTGGTCAGGCTGAGATATTTCATCAGAATCGGTTGCCTCTCCTAAAGAAACGTCGGTATCCTGCTCGGTCGGGGAGATAATGCTGCTGTCTGCTTCAGAGTCCGGCTTAATGATTTTTTTGGAGATTCGTACAGGGGCTGGCTCAGAAACAGATTCATCGCGGGAAACATCAAAATGAAAAAATTTCATTATGCTGTTAAATAAAGGTTCGGGCTTTTTTATAAAAATTAACAATATAAATATCGACGAGATCAGAATCAGTGCGTAAAGTGCAAACTTAGGCAACTGCCTTTTCCTGGAAGAGGGCAGTTCTTCTTCAGTAAGGACCACTGTCCTGTCATATTGAGGACCGGCAATCCCGGGCAATTCCGATGATGGAACCGTTTCGGTGTTCTCTCCTTCTGTTTCACCCCCGCGTTCAGTCCCTTCACTAAAGAGCTGGTCCATATACATGGCAAGACTTCTATAAGAAGGAATTATTGAAAGCTCCTGCATGCACTTTTCCAGATCAGCGAGCATCTCTTCGGCTGATTGATAACGCTCTTCACGATCTTTTTTCAGGGCCTTGTCAATGATATCGCAAAGGCCCCTGGGAAGGTCCTTATTTAATTCCCGGACAGGCCTGTATTCCGATTCTACAACCTTGCTGAAGACACCGTAGGTATTATCACCATCAAACATTCTTTCGTGAGTCACCATTTCATAAAGAAGTATCCCCATGGCATAAATATCTGACCGGTGATCAATCTTTTCCGCCTTGGCCTGCTCCGGTGACATATATGCTATTTTTCCCTTTATTGAGCCGTACTGGGTTTTATTGACCTGAGTAGCAGCCTTGGCTATACCAAAATCGATGATTTTTACCTGGCCGTCATGGGTTATAAATATATTATGAGGGCCTATATCCCTGTGAATAATATTTAAAGGTCTGTCCTGAAAATCCTTTAGTTTATGGGCATAATCAAGCCCTGCACAGACCTGGGCTGCAATGTACAGCGCGTTTCCGATACTCAGCGGCATTCCTCTTTCTTTGGATTGCTGTGTAATATATTTCAGGTCGTTTCCGTACAGATATTCCATTGCGATATAGTATGTATCATTCACACTTCCGAAATCATATATCTGTACTATATTGGGGTGCTGTAGAAAAGCGGCGAGCTTGGCTTCATCGATAAAAGCCTTTATAAGGTTAGTCTCTTCAGCCAGATAGGGCAGGATCCTTTTAATGGCAATAAGTTTTTCAAATCCCCCGTATCCGAAAAGCTTTGCCTGGTACAATTCCGCCATGCCGCCCTGCGCTATCCGACTCAGCAGCGTATATTTTCCAAATTGTTGCTCATCCAGCTCTGGCATATCAAAAACCTTACATTAACGGAATCTATATAATAAAAATCAGTCTGATTTCAATAACAGAAGATCAGTCTCAGCATAACACGCGATCCGCGTGTTTCAACAAGTATCGGATAACCAGGATTCAGCATCTGTTTCACAGGTATAAAAGGTTTTTTGAAATTTGGAATTAATATAAAGACAATGCCTTAAATAATCCCCTGATTTTCCTTCTCCAGTTTTTCCAGATAGGTCTCGATTTTACTTTTTATACTTTCATCCATTTCAATAAATTGTACTCCGGCTCCTGTAAAATTTCCAGTCGAGTCTTTATAGTTATTAATGACTTTGCCTTTCAGGGTGATCATTTCTCCATCCAGTTCCAATTCCATATTTACTACTGATCCTGCCTGAAAAGGAAATTTTTTATCTATAAAAAATCCTCCAACACTTAGATTCGACAACAGATGAAAATAACTTGAATTATCATTTTTTTCGACACCCCAGATCTGAACATCCAGCCTTGGGTGCCTGCGTCTTTCTTTTTGAGATCCGGTTTTGTTTTGACCCATATTCACCTTTCAGTCCTTCATGCAAATCGTTCAAATTCAGGCAGGGTATACGAAATGTATCCGTCCCGGGACAGGCATGGAATTTTTTCGGCCGATTATGACACAAGCGTCAGTTAAAGTCCATATCCTGTCTTGTTTTTGTCTTTAATAATCCGCACTTACAGGTTTTATTAATTATTTTACCTAATAATTCAACATCAAAATATTGATCCCCGAAAAATTAATTAAAAAAATAACATCTATTTTAAGACATTTTCAATACAGATTACAGAATATCTTATATATATTTTTTGTGGTTATTTGTCCTGATATAGCTAATAATCCACATCATACCGGCGTTTAATCAAGTAAGGGGCTTGGCAAATGCTAAAACACCTATTATAATGTTTTCATGCTACCCAAAAGCCAAAAGGAGGGACTGCGCATGAAAACATCGACGTTGGTTCGGAATGGAGTATCCGCGGAAATTGTAGAA
>JASFHE010000229.1:0-9397 GCA_050123415.1 Desulfobacteraceae bacterium
AAAAGAAGGAAAAAGAAATCGAACAGACACAATTAAATCTGTTTAAATAAGTATATAACAAGGGGTACCTTTTAGGACTAACAACATCAAGCCACCGCCTCTGGCGGTGGTATTTTGACTGCTGAAAAATTTATCAACCAAATCACAACAGGCACAGACTGTATCATAATGTCAGAAATGACAGCATACGAAAATTTGGTAATGAAGATACTGCCTGGCAGCGGGGTATGCAGAGGAGGAAAGGCTCATATAAGACAAGAAAAACTAGGCTCCGATTGTAAATTAGTGTATTATGTATAGCCCTTAGGATCACGAGTTGGCATGAATACCGTGACCATAAAATAAGCGTTTACTAGTGCGCATTCGCGGTTTATCCGCTTTGATTTAACCTGTATATTGCAATGGAAAAAATAAATCTCCCTCTTGTTAAAACTGCAAAAGATTTTCTGCCCCTGAAAGAATTTTTTTTCGATAACAGGTACAGGCTTTTTGCAGGCCTTGTATCTCTCCTTGCAGTTGACTTTCTCCAATTGCTGATTCCCATCGTCCTGAAAAGGGTTGTTGACGATCTCACATATAAAAATGCCACACCAGCTCTTTTAATAAAATATAGTGCCGCTATACTGATCATCTCATTATTAATCGCAATATTTCGATACACATGGAGATTTTTTGTAATAGGTTTTTCCAGAACAGTAGAAAAACGGTTACGGAACCGACTCTTCAGCCACCTCCAGATCCTTTCCGTGTCATTTTTTCAGAGGACAAAAACAGGCGATATTATGGCCAGGTCAATCAATGATATCAATGCTGTCAGGATGGCCACCGGAATGGGACTGGTTTCTCTTGTTGACGGGCTTACAATAGGGATCGCCGCCATATGTTTTATGATATATATCAGTCCTCCTCTTGCGGCATTATCTCTTATACCCGCGCCATTTATAGTGCTTGTGGCACGAATCAATACAAAAAAAATGTCAAAGGATTACGAGAAGGTCCAGAAGACCTTTTCGGATGTCACAGAAAGTGTCAGAGAGGCATTTGCAGGCATCAGGGTGGTAAAATCTTTTGTAAGGGAAGATTGGGCGTGTGAAAAGGTAAGAAAAGAGGGCCTTAATTATGTCTCGGTAAACATAAGGCTTGTTAGGACGCTTGCATTCTTTTTCCCGGTGATGGCAATTTTTACAAACGTGGGACTTGCAATAGTTATTTTTTTTGGCGGCAGGTTAACAATCCTCGGCGATATTACAACAGGTGATTTTGTTGCCTTTATAGGTTACCTGAATCTTCTTACATGGCCCATGATGGCCATGGGATGGGTAACAAATCTTTTCCAGCGCGGCGCAGCCTCCATGCGCCGTATCAGTAAGATACTGAATGAGGTCCCCGAAATACAGTCCAGGCCCCTGGCTGACAAATTTAAAATGGATAAAGGCACTATATCAGCCAGGAATGTAAGTTTTATTTATCCGGGCAAAACAGAGCCTGCCCTGAATGATATAAACCTTGTCATCCAGGGAGGCCAGACGGTTTCTCTTGTTGGAAGAGTTGGGGCAGGAAAATCAACATTGCTGCACATGATTCCGCGGCTTATTGATCCGGAGACAGGCAGTATATTGATTGACGGAACAGATATACGCGACATCCGATTAAATTCGTTAAGGGAGAATATAGGTTTTATTACACAGGAAGCCTTTATTTTTTCAGATACCATACGAAATAATATTGTTTTAGGAAAAGAAGATATAACTGAAGAACAGATTGAAAGGGCGATGCGTTGTGCCCGGTTTTATGATGAAGTAATGGAACTGGAAACGGGAATTAATACCATTCTGGGTGAAAAAGGTGTTACTCTTTCCGGAGGTCAGAAGCAGCGCCTGACAATTGCAAGGGCGATGGTGCTCGATCCTCCAATTCTTATCCTTGATGACTCCCTCTCCATGATTGATACCCGAACCGAAGAGGAGATATTAAACGAGATAATAAACTTCAGGAAGAATAAGACAAATATAATTATTTCGCACAGGCTTTCGACAATAAGCAGGGCGGATTTTGTAGTAGTCATGAAAGATGGTAAGATTATTGAGACAGGTGATCATAGGACATTACTAAACAATGGGAGTGAATTCGGCAGGCTCTATAGAAAACAGGTTATGTCCCAGGGGCTGGCAGAGGGTGAAATATAAAGATGCACGGTGATTTCGGATATATTGAAGAAGGAAAATTAGGGAAGCCGTATAATATAAAGCTTTTAAAGCGGCTGGGTGTATATGCAATCCCTTACTGGAAGGTTATTGTCCTGGCTCTTAGTATTGCTATGGCCATTACCCTACTGGACCTGATTATACCCTATCTTTCAAAGGTTGCGATCGATAGATACATCCTGTCTTCGTGGCAGCAGATAACGCTGGATAATCCTGAACAAAAGTCTGCAGCTCTGTTTTTAGAAAAATATAAAAATATACTGACCTGCAGCCAGGATGGGCAAACCGCTTTTTTCCATAAAAGTGAAGTAAAGGATATTGATCCCATTATTCTTAACGCCTGTAAAAAGGAAGGTTCAATATCTGAAAAATCCTATTATTTACTTAAGAGCGAAGGTTATGCTTTATTCAAAAATGAGGTGGGTCAGGAAACAGAAATTGTTATTCTGGATGACGGCCGTATTGCTATCTTTAAGAGTATATTAGGCCAACTGCCGTCAAATGAGGTTTTAGAGGTCCGTTCTGAAGATTTTAATGGTCTTATTAAGGTCGGCATTTTTTTACTTTTCGTTCTTTTAATTTCATTTGGCCTGAATTATCTGGATTATTATCTCCTCGAATATATCGGGCAGAATATAATGCAGGACGTACGGGTGACTTTATTTGAACATATTCAGAGACGCGCGCTATCATTTTTTAACCAGCATCCGGTAGGTCGCCTGGTAACAAGGGTCACAAATGATATTGAAAACCTGAATGAGATGTTCAAGTCAGTGCTTGTGACATTTTTCAAGGATGTTTTTATTTTAGTCGGCATACTCGTGATGCTTCTTTATCTGAACTGGCGGCTTGCACTGGTCAGTTTTACCATACTGCCTGTTATCTTTATATGCACCCTTATATTCAGCAGGTTCATGAGAGATGCATTCAGGACTCTTCGTGAAAAAGTTTCAAAGTTAAACTCATTTCAACAGGAACAGTTTACCGGCATGAGAATCATTCAGCTATTGACGAGAGAAAAGTACCAGATGAGGGTATTTTCAGGGCTCAATCACGAAAATTTTTTAGCCGGCATGCACCAGTTAAAACTGTTTGCGATCTTTGTGCCTGTTATGGAGCTCTTATCAGCCACGGGAGTCGCCATTATTATATGGTATGGCGGCGGCAAAGTGATATCCGAGCAATTAAGCCTGGGTTCCCTGGTCGCTTTTATCAGTTATATCCAGATGTTTTTCAGGCCAATAAGGGACATATCGGAAAAGTATAATATCATGCAACTGGCTATGGCATCTACCGAAAGAATATTTGAGTTCATGGACAATGGAGAAGAGATTCCTGATCCGGAAATTTCGGTTGATATCGCACAAAAGAAAGGGAAGATTGAATTCCGTGATGTAACCTTTTCATATGAAGAGGGTAGGCCGGTTTTAAACAATATAAGTTTTAAAATAAATCCCGGGGAGATGGTGGCTGTTGTTGGCGCCACAGGTGCAGGAAAGAGCACCATGGTAAACCTGATTGAAAGATTCTATGATCCTGACAAAGGATCCGTTCTTATTGATGATGTTGATATAAAGAAACTGAAAAAGGCTGATCTCAGATCCAGGATATCACTTGTAATGCAGGATGTTTTTCTCTTTTCAGGTGATCTTAAAGAAAATATTTCTCTTGGAAATGAAAATATTTCGCTTGCAGATATAGAAGAAGCAGTTCTTAAGGCTAATGCCAGATGGTTTATTGACGGACTTCCTGATAATTTTAACCAGGAAATGAGCGAGGGAGGCAGTACATTGTCAGGAGGAGAGCGGCAGTTGCTGTCCTTTTCCAGGGCACTTGCATACGATACGGATATATTGATCCTTGACGAGGCAACATCAAGTGTCGATCCTGAAACCGAGAGATTGATCCAGGATGCAATAAACAGGATGACAAGCAGCAGGACAACACTGGTGATTGCCCACAGGCTCTCAACCATAAAAAAGGCTGACAGGATCATTGTTATGGGTCGTGGAAGGATCATTGAACAGGGAAATCATGAACAGCTGATGGCTGCAAAGGGCAAATATTACAGATTGAACCTTTTCAGGGAATCATTTGGCAAGTAACAGATACTGGACGCCAATGAGCGCAAACATAAAACCGAAGATCAAATATAAAAACATACCCCAATCCAGGGCAGCGTGGGAGGAGTGTTATTTTTTCGCCGCCCTGGATGGTGCATGTACAACGCTTTTACATAATATTGAAAACAAAATGATTAAAAAAAAGTTGGATTAATCTCCATTTGGGAAAGATAATAAATTAACTGTCCCTCCAACGTCATCTATGTTAGAAGATCGAACAGCTTCTTCATTAACAGCATAAACATCTTCTTCGATAAATACTCCCCGGAGCCCCAAATTATTATAGGTTATATTGGGATTATCATTAGTACTAATACGACCAAGATATTCAAAGCCTTCTTCAATGGTAATCCTGTACACATATAATCCGTCAAAGGTGAGTTCTCCATATGAGTAGGGGAAATTCGGTTGACCCTGGTGCTCATAAAGCCGAACGGGAATTGCAAGTAGACCGTTTTCAGCCCGGAAGGTAAATGCCTTGTGGTTGTCCAGGGCTTCGGAGTTTGTCCCCCGATCACCTATCAGTTCTTTATGTAACAGCTGAGGATATGCAAAATCACTTATGTCAAAAATGGATAGCTGTAATCCCTGATACCATGACGTTCCATATCCATCCAATACTGTGTCTTTGCCGATTGTTATGAGATGGTCATCACCAAATGGATGGATATAGTCCGAATATCCCGGAACATGTAATTCACCCGCTACTACCGGGTTAGTCGGATCGGATAAATCAATAGTAAAAAGCGGATCAACCTTGACAAAGGTCACAAGAAATCCTCGATCTCCAATAAAACGGGCTGCATAGATATCCTCACCGGGGGCTATCCCTTCCAGACTTCCGATAATATCCAGACTAAAGTTTCCTGATTTAAGGCAATATATATTATTTTCATTTGTAACGCCCCATACACCTTCTATGGTAGTCATTGAAGCTGTGGCGATGCGGAGAACATTATCGTATTCACTGAGAGAAAACTGGTTAAGTATTTTTCCTCTTACACTGCCAGTTCCCTCCAGGGTAACCTTTGTGTCAGTGAGAGAAAACTTGTATAGATCGGTCCTGAAATATTCCTTCGTTTCCCCCAGTGCTTTGGATTCGTGGTTCCATTGAGAGGATACTACATATAATGCCTCGGTCGATGCATATACTGTGTGTGCATCTGCAATAAGACCTGTACTCTGAAATCCTGCGGATGGATTAAACAGGTCAATTGTTACTATGCTAACGATACTTCCGCCATTTGAATCATCAGGATAATAGAAGTCTTCAAGGGTGGTAAGCGGTGCTCTGCTTACTGTATTGCCCTGTTCATCGATAACATCATAATATGGGATCAATTCATCGATAGTTACAGCCTCTAATGCCAGTTCATTTGCGGCAATAGCTTCGGCTCTTCCTTCTTCTGTCCCACCATATGTCAACTGAAGAGGCGGGAGATCCGGGAAAAATTTCTGGACAATATGGAGCTTTCCGTCAGTTAAACGGGAGGATACCATCCAGCCGTCAAAGGCCCATTCTCTGATCCACCCAGGGGAAGATGGATCTGATACATCAATCATCATGACGCCAAGCTGAGCTTGAACAGGCGCACAATATGAAATACCAAAGCCCAGACACGGACTTGCCGCAGTCCAGGTCAAACTGCTGCCTTCACTGAATTGATAAAGGATTACAAGAGTATTATTATTGAGATAAAGTGAATCAACAGCTCCGTTCACGGTAATTGTGCCTAAAATGTCCATGGAATCGGCAGGAACCGCATTCACTATATGGACGGCATTTTTTCCTGCTATGTAGAGATATACTCCGTCTGTTTTTACCTTGTCGGCTTCATCGACATCAATCTCCTGAATATTGGTCTGTGAATAATTGTTAGCATAAGCATTAGCAACATCACGGAATTCAACGGGCACTTCCCTGGTTTCGAAAACATATGCGTCAGAGGGTAAAGCACTCTCACTTAACTTTTTCTTAATATAGATTTCCAGTTCATCGTAGTTCATCGGTACATAAGAAGCATCGCCTACATCAGTGCCAACGGTGATGTCCCCCCCGCACCCTGTTATGAAGCTCATACTTAAGAAGAATGTAAGCATGATGTATAATTTAAGTTTTCGATCAATCAATAGGGACATCTCTTTCTCCTTTGTCTGATTTTGTTAAGGGGAATGCCTGGATATTTATTTGTATAACCTGTTCAGGATTTTCATCTTCACTCTCTAATTTCAGGAGTTCTTTTCTAAATTCTATAATTCTCTTTTTTATTTCTGAAATTTTCCCCTTTTTCACACTCAATGTTACTCCAGCTATATCCCTTTTATTTTTAGGATGACGTTCCAGTGCTTCCATGCTGAGTTTTATCATCTCTTTGTGGTAGTTAGCGATTATAAGGGACTTTAACTCAGATTCGGCTGTAAGGCCTGTTGTAATAACTTTGTCAACCTGTTCCCACTTCCCGTTTTTATCTTTTCTGAGCAGTCCAAGCTCTAATAATATATCCAGGGCCCTTTCAACTTCCCTTGTTGTTATATTAGGATTTAATAATCCTGCTATCTGTTCCGGAGTAGAATCACGATTTCCAAAAACCGCGATCTCTCTTATTGCAGGGTAATACCACTTTGAAAAGTATTTATACTTGGATTGATCTATTTTATGGGATTTAAGGAAGCCATTTGAAGCCATCATTTTTTTATAATAGTGATTCTTATCATCATTTGTTAACGCCTGGTTCATAAAAACAAGACTTTCAAAAAAATCTCTTTCCTGTTTTTTTAAACCAAAACCCTTCGCAATCTTGCCAATGCTCTCATTTGTTAAATTCCTCTGTCCATCAATTACTAGTTTAAGGAAATTTGGAGATGAAAAACCCGCTTTTCCTGAAAATACCCTGTAGGAATAACGATGATTCTTTAATTTTTTATAATTAAATATATCTCTGAGAAACGTCCGGTAATCAAGGTAGTCAAATATATCAGGACGTTTTGTTTTTTTTTCGAATGGGATATCCTTGGAGGCACTCATGGATTATTTGACCTCTTCTTAACTTAAATGTTTAGACAAAGAATATATTTTAAAAATCTCTATTTCAAATACATTAAATAAATATTGTAATAAAATGTATTCTGGTGAATACAAATCAATAATTGATATAAATTAACAAATTGATATTTCAGCTAATAATTGTATATAGTTAAAACTGAAAACTAATGAAATAATAAATAGAAGATTGTGGCTTTACGATTATTTATCTGACGGAACAAAAGTGATATATGATATTACAATAGGTGAACCATGTGATCTGGGTTTTCAGCATTTACACAGGCGCATAAAGAAGGTATGTAAGGAATATAGACAGCCCGAACCGGAAGGTATATCAAAAATAACTCTGCAAAATTCGCGCTACCTTTAACATGTTCAAAGGTACACTTGCCAGTGTCCAGCCGCATATTTTGCTTAAGGAACTGGGCATGTTTGATGAAATACAAAAACATTGGTATCTATTAACGTTCATTAGCGGTTCACATATAAAATACAGTAAGGGTGAGAATTCTTATATGGAGGTTAAAAAATGACAAGAACATCTATTTATAAATTTCAGGTGCTTGTTGGAAACCGGCTCATATCCTTTCTTCCGATATCATTACCGGTCTGCTTCTTGCTGATGTTTTCAGGGTGTGTCAGTGTAAAGCCACATCAGCAGCGATTAGTATCCAAACCCAATATGCAGTTCTCCGAATCGGTGATCTTTAACTATCAGGACAGATCACTCACACAGATCGAGTCCGGCTCTGCATCTTTCATTGGCGGGCAGTCAGGAAGTTGCGGGTCATGTGTAGGAGGAGCGCAATGACAAAGTTAATACGTGTTTTTATATTTCTGGTTCTTATACTTATATTTACAGGGGAATGCGTTCTGTATGCTGGAGTAAAGGCTCCATCATTCAACCTGCCGGAATGGGGTACTGAAAAACTTGTCAGCCTGGATGATTTTAAGGGGAAAATTGTAGTACTGGATTTTTTTAACGCAAACTGTGTGAAATGTTTCCGCGCTTCCTGGGAAATTCAGATAGACATTCAGGAATATTATACTGAGAACTCGGGAAATCCGCACGGTATTGAAGTGCAGGTCGTGGCAGTGAATTCTGAAGTTGCCGAACACGAAGACATTAACGTTTTTTTACAGGATACTGAACTGGATCTGGTGCTGGACGATAGTGAAGGCAACCTTCTGAAACGCTTTGACGGTACTACCGTTCCATATATTGCAGTGATTGATGCTACTGCTATTGAATTCGATTCTACTGCGTCAAATGTTGTGTACCAGTCAGAATACGAAGGATCCAAAAAATTGCGTACGATCATTGACGCAATAAACGGTCAGGCAGTATCCGTACCTTCAAATTCTGTTAAAAGTGTGAACAGGACGACTGAATCGTCTCTTTCTTCACCTGTAGAAAAGAGCACACACGAGACGGCGATTGACATCGCCACGCTGATTGCTTCGGATGCCTTTGTGACCGATACGCTCATTCAATATCAACAAAAGCGTCCGTCTATGGAGTTTAGCCTTGCTATTTCTTATGGTCATATCGATATAGAATATGTTTCGGAATATCTTGATATCAGGCGGGAGTGCGACCTGACTGCAGAGAGGATTGGTGTCCGGGGCAGCGCCAGTTTTGACCTGAATGATAGCCTCACATTAACGGCCGGAGGTGGCATCTATGACGGTTTTCAGACCTACCGCGCGCTATGGTTGGACGAATTTTACCTGCATATGTTTGATGCAATGAGTGAGTATGTTGACGATCTTGAAGGATATGAGAAGGCCAATCCATGGGGATACAATGTATCCTCCGGACTGCGATGGGAGTATATGCCTTATACAGGATTTGCTGAGGTAAATATCTCCTTTCAGCACGATATTGTTTCACCGGGCTACGAGGCCGGAATTCCGGTTGTCCGGTTGCGCGATGCCTACGATACGATAAGTGGTCATCTTGCCTTCGAAAATGTAGTAACACGTCGCCTGCGTACGCTGGTGGAATGCCGGATTGATGATACAAC
>JASFHE010000230.1:0-9381 GCA_050123415.1 Desulfobacteraceae bacterium
ACCTCCGACAATCATGGAAATCTAATCATGGTTAAATAAGAAACCGGTAGTGCCAAGATAAATTTATACTACAATAACACTCTGATATCATTAGAATGTTTAAAACAAACTGTTCAAAATCAGCTGGACAATAACCCTCGATCCGATGAAGTCTTCAGAACATACATATAGCTGGCATTACTTCTGGTTGTAAAACAATAGAGAGTAGAGAGAGATAATCCTTAGCTTTTTAACTTATTAAAAAATAGCCAGGGTCGGAAACAATGGAGATCGTACCTGGACATTTTAAAAAACGAAAATAAAAGGGGGACATCGTGTTGAGCGAGCATAACTGTTATGCATATTATTATAGAAAGATGGTGTTCTGCAATTGTTTATTATTAAATAATATATATAAAGAAAGCTATAAAGTTTTATATCATATTTTTAACTACTAAAAAACAAGTTATGGAAAATAAAAAAAGGGAGCCTGACTCGTTTTGGTATTATTCATTATTGGACAGCCATTTCCGGGCAAAAGGTTACTGTATGGATACAGTCGGTCTAGATACAGAAATGATTTGTAAGTATGTCCAATATCAAGATGTAAAAAATCAACGTAGGGCAATTATCATTAAATCTTTTAAAACGATCCAATTGCGGCAAGGATCTAGCCCGCCCCCTCTGGAGGCAGGCTTATACCCTCTTTACAGAAGAAAATCAAATCCTGACCCTTTAGGCCAGGATTCTTTAATCTATTGTGACTCCCGGGGGAGGAGCATCTGGATAAACCAGAGGTTTACCGGTCAGGTTCACGCTCAGGGTATGGATCAACCTGTATTTATCGTTTATCATTCTGATTAAATGTGAATCAGGCATCCCATCCTTACTGTTGCCAAAACGGCAAAATACATTAACTGCTCCCATTTTTTCATCAACCACAAAGGTCCGGTTTGTAATGGACAGTTCACCCAGAGGGCTGGGGATCCAGCATTTATCCTTATTAACGTTTTTAGGATTGGTGTATGCTCCACCCTCCAGCCTGCTGCATGGGACTCCTCCAAATGGCAGACGAATATTTTCATCCATAAATAAAAAATCAAAATACTGGTGGCCTGCATCTATTAGCTCCTGTCGGCCCGGCCAGTACTCACGATCAAGGATTGACCAGTCTTCGGTGCTTGAATATTTAAGATAATTATCAGCGTTGAACAACCAGTCATCTTCATCTGTAACAAGGCTGTCAATTTCCTTGACTTTTCCCTTATCAACGGTAAGCCGGGTTCCGATAACGTATTTATGTCCCCCTTCGGTAACTATTACCTCAGTAAAAGTTTTACAGCGTCCCGTATCATATATACTTAAATGATGAGCAATGGGCAAAGGCGTATTCCAGAGGCCTTTGCCTTTTTCAATTTCAATCATATTCTCACTGTATTTAACCTTATCAGCCAGGGCCATTTTCGAAAGATCACCGGTTTCCTGTACAGCAATATAACTCTCTGTTACCGCCATAAGCATTTCCCGGTCGCATTCACAATCAGGTTCCGGTTTGAATTCCGGAACTTCAACCTTCTCATCCGTCAGGTTTACACTTAAGGTGTGAATCCAACGATATTTGCCATTTTTCAGCACAAATGTGTGTGAATCGGGCATGCCGTCTTCATTGTCACCAAAACGGCAAAATACATTGACAGCACCCTGTTCTTCATCAACCACAAAAGACCTGTCTTCTACAAACATTTCGCCTAAAGGAGCAGGAATCTGGCATGTATCCTTGTGTTCATTTTTCTCATTAGTATAAATACCACCTTCAAGACGCGCGCACGGAGTTCCCCAAGGTGGTCGTATACCTTTATCCATAAATATAAAATCAAAATACTGGTGGCCTGCATCGATAAGATCCTGTCTGTTTATCCTTTCGTCAGGATGAAGAACAGGCCATTCTTCAGCTTTTGAATATTTAAGATAAACTTCAGCATCAAACAGCCAGTCATCCTTATCTGTTACAAGACTGTCAATTTCGGTAACTTTACCTTCATCAACAGTGAGTCGTGTCCCAAGAACATAAGGGTGTCCACCTTCGGTAACAATCACTTCCGTAAATGTCTTACAACGTGAAACATCATAAATACTGCGGTGAAAAGCTACTGGCAAAGGAGTATTCCAGAGTCCCTTTTCCTTAGCGACCTCACTCATGTTTTCATTAAATTTAGCGTCTGATGCGAGGATCATTTTCGATAGATCACCTGCTTCCTGAGCTGCAATATAGCTCTCTGTCGCATCTATCAATGTGGCTCTGGTACATTCCCGGTCAGGTGATATATAAGAGAATTGCCAGGTTTTCTCTTCGGAATTATCAGTTGCCCCGGTTTCTGTTGTGATCGTTTTCTGATCAGAAGCCATAGCTTCTTTCGCATTAGAACTATGAACTGAACAACCAGAGGAAACAATACCCATAAATAAACAACAGAAAAAAATAAATATATGTAAAAATGATCGGATCATAATACCTCCATAATAAAAAGGTTAAAATTAACATATTTATTCATATCCTCGCCTGTATAGAGATCTTTCACATCCATTTTCTTTTCATCTTGTTATTTTAATCCTCACCATATAGATAATACGCTAGAGAATCAAAGTCGTTCCAACTGCTCTAAAGACAAGAAAATTTAAATCATAATCGATAATTGATGTAACTTTAAGGTATTACTTAGAAAAAATTATACCTGAAAGTTAACGCCATCATACGAGGAGCGCTGGGTATACCTGTCCTGCTGTATATTGGCTCTGTACCATAATCGTTCCTTTCAGCGTCTATGTGAACCCAGTAGAATTTATCAAACAAATTTTTCGCTTCTAATGATACGGACCAGCGAACGTTAGGCGGCATATAAGTCAATCGAGCATTGAAAACAGTATAATCGGGAATAACATGATATGGTTCAATAGGTCCGGTAGTTAATCCGCCATTATTCCGTTCACCCTGATAGAACATATCTATGCGTGGCATGAGCATTGATCCATTATTAAAATGGTATCTATATTCTGCACCTATATTAAAATTATACTCGGGTTGATATTTATAGTCAGGGTGTGTAAAACCCGGGTGGTCTTGAGAGACATCGGTCTCATACTTGTAATAACCAAATGATGAGTTAATAGTTAAATTATCGATAGGTCGGGCCACCACATCAAATTCAAGTCCTTTAGACGTTCCAGGTGCGCTGATATATGCAATCACGGGTACTCCAATAGTACCTTCGGCATATGTACCTGCAGGACACAATGAACCGTAAGGGATTGTATATTCTCCCGGATCCATACCTGCCGGATTGGTACATTGCGCTCCAACTGCATTGAATAGGCGTGGATCATATTTGTTCAGGAATACTGCTGCATTTACTCTTAAACGATTATCAAAAAATTGTGTTTTTGAGCCGACTTCATATGCAACTATCTCTTCACCGCTAATTGTCTGAAGCTGAGCAGGATAGAAGGGTCTGGGATTTGCGCCTTCGGAGCGGAAACCGGTGGAAGCCATTGCGTAAGCCATAATATTTTCTGTGAAATTATAATCAAGAGCCAATTTCCAATCATAATGTGATCCACCGTAAAGCAATGGTTCATCGATGGTTAAAAGACCCGGATTATCAAATTGATAGATTTTCTCTTCATCCGTATATCTGGTGCCGGTAGTCAATGATAAATCTTCTGTTATTTTATATATAACATGAGCAAAGACGGATTCACTTTCTGAGTGAAATGAATCGTTTCTATAATAACCGATTGGTGTATATAATCCTTGCCCTGCCAGACCGTAAGTACCGTAGTTTTTGTACCCACTATAGAGGTCATCAGATTCATAGTAGTAAATACCAGTTGTCCAATCCAGTCGGTTATCAAAAGCCATACCGTTTAATCGAACTTCATAACTGGTTTGCTCATGACTTTGATCTTCTAAAGCTGCACCGAAACTAAAAGGACCATAAGATGTTAGATTTACCCACATAGCATCATACTGACGATAGCCAAAGATCCCCTTTATATTAATATTCTCTGTAATGTCATAATCCGCGCTTGCCGACATATTCTTAGATTCTACTGTTTGTTTATCAGGCCATCTTGTGCCATTTATCGGATCTTCATATGTCTGATACACGGAGTAGTTACTGCCGGTAAGGAAGGTATCGCCAAGTATAGTTAATGCATCCCCCGGCTCTATATTCCAGGTGGGATCAATAATATTATTCTGAACCCAAAGATCGTTGCTGTTTGCCGGAGGATCAGGATCGCTGCCTGAAACAAGAACTTCAGGGCCAGCATCTGCAACAGTTTGAGAATAATCGGCACTTAAATTAAATTCAAGCTTGTAAGAAGGAACAAAACGTAACATGATTTTAGCGGCATCACTCTCGGAACCTCCTTTTTCGCCAATTTTACAATTACCATTAGCAGCTTCCTGGCTTAAAATAGACGGGGGCAAAGAGCCGGCCAGTTCAGGAGTACCATTGGCGTTCATTTGACACACAAAATCTAGTCGATCTATATATCCATCAATCTTCTTGCTACTCGCAGATATCCGCGCAAATAATAGATCCTCGATCAAGGAGAAATCATATGCTCCGTTAAAGTCTAGGCGGTTATAATCTCCTCCGGTCACTTCTATATGGCCTACATTATCACCTATAGGAACTTTTGAAATCAATCGGATTGCACCTCCCAGACTGTTTTTACCGAACAAAGTCCCCTGAGGACCACGCAATACCTCGACACGCTCCAGATCAAGAAGGTCCATAGTGGAACCTGTCAGAGTTCCGTGATATATATCATCTACGTAGACACCAACACCCGGTTCAAAGGCGGGAACATATTCATACTGGTCGACACCGCGCAAACCGATTTGAGCATTCGGGCCACCCCAGTTGCCGGTTTGACGAATATTTGCATTAGGAACAATAAGGCCCAAATCTCTTACAGATAAGATATTCTGCTCTTCCAACATCTCTCCTGTAACGGCAGAAATCGATATAGGGGTTTTCTGTAGGTCCGTTTTCCTAAATTGGGCTGTTACAGTTATTTCCTCTAACATGAATCCTTCATCCTCCTTATTGTTTTCCTGTCCTATTGCCGTCCCACATTCCAGTGTAAGTCCCATGATTAGTAAAAATTTAAACATATGTTCAAAAAGAGTAACCCGTTTTGACTTTTTCATTTACTTGTTCCTTTCTATAAGTTTATAAGATTTTACTGTTTCGTGCTCAATATTCTTATATCTGCTTTAAGATACTATTAATGGTGATAATTAAATCTATATCTTTATGTGTTTAATTTTCTCTCTCAAAACCGATCCCATAGTGGTTAACAATATATTATATGCAAATGGAACATACACGCGGAATTGAAGTGTGTCTATCGCATGATGATCACATTTTGATGTGATTTATATTGATGATTTTTAATTGAATTGGTATGGCGATAAGACAAAAATAATTACTCGACAAATATTAAAAATTAGAATATAGATAACATTTTAGTCAATTCATTGATTGATATCCTTCTGATTAAAGAAGTTTTCAATTAATTAGGAATTGATGGAAACATAAAGTAAGGCAAGTAATGCGTTTTTTTGAAGATCTCATCAGAACTAAAATCCTTATACCACTTCTTAAAGATGGGATGTTAGAAAGAATACATCTCCTCAACAGACTTACCGAAGGTAAAAATTGCCCATTAATAGTTATTCAAGGAATGGCCGGTGCCGGAAAAACGTCACTTTTATGCCAATGGTTCAAAACTGTAAAATTATCCACAGCATGGTATTCACTCGATGAGACAGACAATGAAGAGGACATATTTTACCGATATTTATTAGCAGCCTTTTCTGAGAAGCAAAGACATCTGGTTTCCAAATTCAGTGATTGGGCTGTAGGTGGTAGAATGATTGAAGGGCAAAAAGTGGTTAATAGGCTCCTAAGATGTCTGGCAGAATATAAAGCTGTTATTTACTTGGTATTGGATAACTTTCATTGTATCACCTCTCAAAAAATTCTCGAGGCTTTTTTATATTTTCTTAATCACTTACCATCAAATATACATGTTGTTCTTTCAATGCGATACAATATAAGCCTTCCCCTTGCAGCTTTTAAGGTAAAAAATCAGGTTATGGAAATCACAGCCGAAGAGATGCTGTTCAAAGAAGAAGAGGCGCAATTTTTTTATTCCAAGGTCGTTCCACTGAACCTAACCAAAGAACAGATTAGCAAAGTATGGCGTAATACTGAGGGTTGGGTCGGAGGTTTGCATCTTTTTGGATTATACCAGAAAGGAAATCAAACGCCTCAAGAGTTTGAAACTAACTTGAGTAAAGTTTGCAAAGAAACATCGTCCTATCTTTTTAATGAAGTAGTCGACGCTCAACCGGAAAATGTAAAAAAATTTATAGAGAAAACCGCACTTCTCGATCGTTTTAATGCGGATATATCCCGGGAGATTACCGGATTATCAGATGCAGCAGAGATTATTGATTGGATAATGAAAAAAAATCTTTTTATCATCTGTCTTGATAATAAAAATAAATGGTTTCGATACCATCACCTCTTTTCCATGGCAATCAGGGATAGAATGAAGACATTATATGATGTAGAATTGGCAGGAATATATAAACAAGCTGCCATGTGCTTTGCTAACAGAGGTTATTTAGAAGATGCTTTCCGTTATGCTTTTCTCTCCGGTGACATAGAATTTGCAGCAGACATTCTGGAGGATTACCTTATCATTATATACGAACGTTATGATATATCAGCGTTCATATACTGGATAGCTAAAATCCCGCACTTCATTTTTATTCGACGACCACTACTCAGGCTAATGGAATGCCGATATCATGTTGAGTACAATCAATTAACGGAAGCGGAGAGTTTGATTAAAGATATTGAGAATCAGAAATCAGAGTTGTTCAACAAATACGATAGTTATAGGCAGAGATTATGCTATGAAAGCCTTTTCTTGATTAAGTTCGTTTCACGCTTCTGGGCCGATCCGTTTAAATTTGACGTAGAGGAACTTCAGGAAGCACTTGATCGTATTTCTAAACATAACAAAGTTTTTTCAGGAATGGCCAGAATATTTATAGCAGCAAGCTATTCGTATAAAGGCGATGCGCAAAAAGCGATTGAAGCCATTCATGGCGCAACGAACATAGTGATGTCCTCCGAGAGTCTTCGGGTAAAAGTGCTTTGGTATCATACTATGGCCTTCATAGAACGCTCCCAAGGGCGTTTACATTTCGCAAAAAGGATTTTAGACCAAGGCCTTTCACTTTTAGAAAACTTCGAGGATCATGATTATGATATAAGAGCAGCCTATATTCTACTACATCCTTCGATAGGGTGGGTATACTACCTGCGCAATGAACTTGATAATGCCATGGATCATGTATCGGCGGCTCAAAAATATATAAAAGAAATGGGACCGACATATGGGGGAATAGAAGTTATAGGTGTTAGCATTCTTGCAGCATTTGTCCATGCTGCGAGAAATGAAACCAACATGATCGATTTCTATAAAAATAAAATCTATATGACAGCCCGGGCTACGGGTAATCAACGCTTAATTAACCTTGTAGACATATCAATCGTTTTATTAAATCTCCATCAAGGAAACATAGAAGAAGTAGAGCGATGGGCAGAGGGCAGGCGTGTTTTATCCGATAGTAATATATTCTTTTATAAAAGATATGAATATCTTGCTCTGGGCCAACTGTTTTGTGCTAAAGGGCGCTATGAGGAAGCGTTAGATTTATTGGAAAACGTCCGTAAATATTATGAATATCGAGGGCTGTTCCAGGACATTTTAAAGGTTGATTTAATATTATGTCAGGCACTGTATGCATTAAATCGAATTGACCGGGCAACGGCCATGATGGAAAATCTCTTGGATCTTTCCGAATCAGAAGGCTATATAAGACCTTTTTTGAATCAATCGAAAGGTGTTTCACCATTGCTTACTTATATGCTTCGGAGGTCACCATATCTTGGTGAGAGACCAAAGACAGCGATGATTCTAAAGGGTTGTGAGATAGAATTAAATACAATAATTAAAAAAGGCAACCAGAACAATGATGAATACCTTACGCCTAAGGAGGTCGAGGTTCTGAAGCTTTTAGCCATCGGATATACGTATAATGAAATTGGTAAGAAATCATTTGTTTCCATCAACACTATCAGAACACACGTAAAGAATATATACAGCAAACTCGATGTCAGCACAAAGACTAAAGCTATCCGCCGAGCTGAAGCACTGGGCCTGCTCTAATCTGCCATGACAGATTTTAAACTTATTCAATTTAAAGAGTGCCCCGCCCTGTTAAATAGGGTTCCCTCCGGGAAATTAAACAGGGCGAGCAGGAATGACGTCTAAACATATCTTTCCTTTTGGTCTTTAAACCATTTTTTCAATTTATTTCAGATACTAATGGTAGTAATTATTACCTTAATTTTGCATGAAGGGATAAAAAAAGCTTGAAAAACCATCTAGGTAAGCTGTTATTAAAGGGTTTACGCAAACCAAAGGAAATAACAGGAGGAAACCCAGATGGTAAAACAACAAGAAGACAATAACACTGAAAAGGTTGCAGGTAAAGCTTCTGGAGCCGAGGACAGGCGAGCCAGAAAAATCAATGCTTCCACGGTTTATGAAACATGTACAGAGCAATTAAGTCCATTTGGCAGGCTTCTTGGACTGATTGAGTTTGAAGAGGTATCTAAAAATGAATATATTGAGCCAAACCGGAAAACAAAGCTGGGCAATTATCATATGGTAGTGGGGATGTTAATGCTACTATTTATAGGATTCAACAGATTGTGGCATTTTACGTGGAAGAGGAGACTTCAAAATAGATTCCTGAGAAGTAAGCCCTCTTTTCTGAGACCGGGGCCGGTAAGATAACATCTGTAATACGTAGCCTTTGAAAAAATGATGTGCAAATAATATTTTGGCTAAATATCGTATTCCGCTCTTGCGGACCGATAAAAAGCCTTGTAATAACCTTTTAAAGGCCTGATGAGCCCTGGCCCACCTCTTTATGTTGCATGCTATCACTTTACAGGCTACTGCAAAACAGACTTTTGCGGCTCTGCGGACACGAAGCCTCGCAAGACCATGAACTCGTTTCAGTTCGGAGTTGGTTGCCTCGATCCCTGATCGGATCTTATATCGATCTTTCCATTCCTTTGTTTGTTGAATGGAATACATTTTATCACGAAGTATAATCTCAGGCTTTTTTTAAACAGTTTGCCTGAAAATAAGGGGGGGGGAAATATTGCTAACCTATTGATATTACAAGAAGCGAGTCAATTTATAGTGCCAAAAGGTAGTGCCACAGCAAATTCTGTAGAC
>JASFHE010000231.1:0-9357 GCA_050123415.1 Desulfobacteraceae bacterium
CAGGGGATAGGTGTATCCGGAGGAATGGTATATTGTCACATGCTCAGCTGATAGAGTAAATTTGTGAACGTAATCGTGAAAAAGAGATAGCTCAGGCCATCTATATTCTTTTTTTTGAATGAAATTTAAAATCTAGAGGCCTGCCCTGATTCAATGTCGGATTTTGGGTTTTAGCACACACTTGACAGATTATATATCAGGTGATAGATAACACGATCTTTGAAAGGTAATGTTTTTTTATGAAGTTATTAAATAAAAAATATTATGTGTTTCTTCGGAGGTTCAAGACACTGCCAAAGGGCATAACACTTCCCGTGTATCTAAGGGAAGAGTTCAATTAAATAATTTGAGGGCTGTTCAACAAAGTAAGGTGAACAGCCCTTTTTTTATCCCCTTGAGTAGGGGATTCAGGAAAGGAATAAGAAAATGAACGCAAAAAGATGTAAACATGGAATGATTGAAGATCAATGCGGTGTATGTAAAAAGTGGGAAGACAACTGCTGGGAAAAGAAGGAAGAAAAAGATTCTGAAGACTACAGGATGAGTACCAGTAAGGAATCGCAATCTTAATTATCCGGAGTCAGTTTTTATTTAAACATTTATAAATAGACATATCCTATAGTTAAATTCCCGGAATGGGGAATCTAATAATAGCTAATTATTTAAATTAAAAAGGGGATTTTAAAATCCCCTTTTTTTTACCCATATTTTGTATTAGTGGTATTTAGGGGAATAAGCATTTTGTATTTTAATGAACTTGAAATCTGTGATACTTAATAATCATTGCTTTCGAATTAATTCAAACAATCGGCAATGAATATACTCTGAAAGGTTTTCAAAGAAGAGATGAGATTAAAGCTTTTTAAAACCATAAATGAGCATTTCAGCATCAAGCTCTTTGTTGTATTCGGAATAATGGCTCTTCTCATATCCTTTTTCTTTACAGGTTTTTATGTGTTCCACCAGAGTAAATTTCTGAACACCAGCATAATCAATAAAGGAATATTTCAGGTGGGGGTGCTTGCCCATAATTCCAGAATCGGTGTTTTCTCGGAAAATGAAGAATTTCTCAATGCTCCGGTTGAGGCCATTTTTCAGCAGGATGAGGTCCTGGAAGTCCTGGTGTTTAACCTGGATGGACAAATTTTAAAAAAGCAAAAAAGGATAAAAAATGGGGGTGATAATAGATTTACAGAGAGAGATGACCTGGACACGACAAGTATGTTAACAAGAATTAAAGAAACCATGCAATCATTATATATTGAAAGCCGAGATGGCTTCGAATTTTGGGCTCCTATAGTATCAAGGTCAAGCTATGCTTTACCCGAACCGTTGAGTTTTGATGAGATACCGATTCGTAAGGATGGCGGTATAATCGGATATGTAATGATATCTATGAATAAGGATATTTTAAATAAGCAACTCAAGGAATTACTTGTTACGAGTACGATTATATTGGTTGTTTTTTTAGTGATTGCCTTTTTTGTATCGTATTTTCTTGCAAAGGGGATATCAAAGCCTTTAAGGAGGCTAATTAATGGGGTCAATACTATTGGGATGGGTTTGGTTGCAGAAAAACTTTCTGTTGAGACGAGAGATGAAATAGGTTTGCTCGCTGAGGCGTTCAATGATATGGCCGAGTCTTTAAAAAAGCGAGAGAATGAGGTGAAAACAGTAAACCTGAAATTGATGAATCAGTACGAGCAGAGGAGGATGCTGTCAAAGAAACTGATCGATCTTCTGGAAAGAGACCGTGAACAGGTAGCCATGGAACTCCATGACCATATAGGGCAGATTCTGACCTCATTGAAAATAAACCTGGAGATAATTCAGGGCCAATTAAAAGAGGAGCACTCATCGCTCGAACTCAGAATAAAGGAGGCAAAAGAAAGAGCTGTTCAGGCCATGAAGGATATCAAACATATTTCCCGGGGCCTCAAGCCAAGTGTTCTGAGGACTCTTGGTTTGGTATCATCCCTCAAAGAGTTGCTAAATGAGATTGAAACGAATACAGATATAAAAATAAAATTTTTCACGCACAATGTCCCTTTAAGATTAGAAAAAGAAAAAGAGCTTGCAGTCTACAGGATCACACAGGAGGCTATGAACAATATTATCAAGCACACGAATGCTGGCGTAGTTTTTATCAATTTGGTAGGCAAGGAGGGCAGGATTTCGTTGAGTATCGAAGATAACGGATCGGGTTTTGACCTTGAAAAGACAATGGAACATACAAACTGGCAAGGTCCTTTTGGTCTGCTTATAATGCGAGAGAGGGCTGAACAGCTAAATGGGGAGTTCAGGATAGAATCGGAGATAGGAAAGGGAACCTATCTGCTGATAGAAATTCCGATTTGAAGTGAAACAAATGAACGATAAGCATTAATTCAGGATTACAGGAGAAGTCTCGATGGATGTAAAAACCACAGTCATTCTGGTTGATGACCACAGGGTGGTGATTGAGGGGATTAAAAGCGCATTAAAGGACCATCCGGAATTTGAGGTTGTTGGAGAAGTAACGGATGGATCGAAGGCGATCAAATTAGCTGACTCCATCAGGCCCGACATAATGATTCTGGATATTTCAATGCCGGGGATGAGTGGAGTGGAAGTTGTCAAGAAGATAAAAGTATCTGACCTGGACATCAAAATAGTAGTTTATACAATGCATTCTTCAAAGGAATTTATTATTGATCTTTTTCAAGCAGGCATTTCCGCCTATGTCCTTAAAGACGATCCTTTGTCGGATCTGATACTTTCGTTAAAAGCTGTGACAAGCGGAGAGACATATTTCAGTACTATGGCTCCCAACGTTCTAATCAGGCATATGAAAGAAATGGAGGAAAAGGATTTCAGTGAGGACGCCTATAACAGTCTGAGTCTTCGTGAACAAGAGGTTTTCAAACATCTTGCAGAAGGAACAAGCATAAAAAAAATCGCTGATAAATTGTTTATAAGCCCAAAAACCGTTGAATCCCATAAATACAATATCATGGAAAAACTCCAGGCTAAATCGATAGTTGAACTAACAAAGATCGCCATTAAAAGAAATCTTATTGAAGTTTAGTATTGAAAATAAGTATTTAAATATTTTCCTATAAAAATCAGGAATTTCCTGATTTACTCATCTCTTTTTTTTATATATCGTATATTTCCTGACTTAACATTATTTGTTTTTATTAACAATAAATAGCTATTATTTAGGATAATTTGGCGGGATTCTAATCATATTATTCTTAAGGGACGCAATAAACTTTTATCATCTAAAATGTTCACCCTCCCGAAGATCATTTAGATTAATAAAAAGAGTTTATTGCGTCTCTTGAAAATAATCATGATAGTATATTAATTCTGCTTGTAAAACTTCCTTGTTCTATCCTTTTGCTATTTCCTGTATCTGTATTCAATTATTTTTATTCCATATCCATTTTTTAAATCGGCGTATTTAACTATTTATTAAAGGCTTTTTATCATAAGGTTATTGAACTGATTGTTCAGTTTCTCCTTTCCCAAGGTTACCTTTACATAACCTATAAGACAGTCTTTTCCCTGAATAAAGGATTCCTCAGTAAAAACAGTCCCGTTTAGAGAATTGTCGTATTTTGAAAAGACTGGTGCCCAGAATTTCAGTTTTCCATGGTCTTCATAATTTATGGTAGTGCCATTCTTTTTGAGTTGTATTAAAATTTTGCTTATTTCTTGTGTTCCGTTTTCTATCGAAGTTTCAGAGGTTTTTGATCCGGCTCGTTTTTTTTAACAGCAGGCCGTCCTGATTGAATATTGAAATGTCCAGGATATCTTCCTTCTGGAAAATTGATTCAACCGGGTCTTTAAGAAGTTCCTCATTTTCCGAAAAGACCCCTATTCTCGTATTTTGGGCCAGTATCCTGGCAAGTAACTTACCATCTCTGATAAGTGAATCATTTAAGGATTTCCCTTCAAGGTGTATAAAAACCGCAGTGAACGAAAAGAAAACAATGAAAACGAATAAAGCGAACAGCACAAAGAGCTTTATACTGAAGTTTTTTCTCAGGTGTTTAAAAAAATAAATATTCACGAGTGTAAACCTTACTTCATTATCTCTGTGCAGATAAATTTCTATTTCAGATCGATGCCTAGTTTTTTAGCTACTTTTTTATTAAAGGTTATTACTGCTTTTCTTGCGAATATTATCTTTTCATCTACATTATTATCTCCAGCTATTATTCTTTGTGCTAATTCACCTGCCTGCCTTCCCATATCTTGCGGATCAGATGCTGCTGACATCAGTGCCCCCATTTCAAGATATTTGTCTGAGAAAGTTAGAATCGGGATTTTTTTTTCCATAGAAGTGATAAGCAGAAGCTCAATGGACTCTGATGTTATCAGAGTACTATCGAAAAGCATCCAGAACGCGCCAATTTTATCAGACATATCATTAAGCACAGACGGAACATCGTTGGCCTTTGTCGCTTTCCTGACAATAAGCTGAATACTATTTTTTTCTGCTGCATTAAGTGCTTTTTCAACCAATTCGCCTGTATTGCCCGGGTTATATATCAACCCTATATTATTTAACTCTGGAATAGCCTTTATGTATGCTTCCAGTTGTTTTGCCGGAAGTATATTCACGCTGATTCCATAAAAGTTTTCATCATGCGTAAGTATGGATTGCGGGGCCGTGACCATCATATAGACAACCGGAATATCCCGGATATCCCGAACCTTCATGAGCGCGTCGTATCCTATGGCAAGAATCAGCGGAGGGTGTGTTTTTTTTATAGCTTCGGTCAGATTAAACGGTTTTAAATCCGAACGTACCACACGTTTTATTTTATGAGAATTGACATTTATAAATCCGTTGAGAGCATCCTCGTATATAAGCATCTTCGCGCTCTGAAGCACAAGGATTTCACCATCCGCTAAGGCTGGTATTGAGAAAGAGATTAAGAGAAGTATTGTTAATAACGTTTTTTTAAACACGGTTACCGGATTTTGAATTTTGTCATTCAAGTAAGGAAAAACGAATCAGGAAGTCCACACTGTTATAAAACAGCTAGTTATTATATTAAAAAAACATTATATGCTAGACAAAGAGAAATTAAACAAGTAAAAAAGACAATATAATAAATTTTATTATAAATTATGATAGAACCCTATCACAATAATATTTCTAGTAAAAGCTTTATTTCTAAAATTATAGAAATTAAATGAAAACAGCCCTCTGCAAATATGTCACGATCGCGTTTCTTCTCATTCCTGTTGTAACGGGATTCTCTTTTACGTGTTTCGGTCAGTCTGAAGAGGAAATGAAAGCTCTCAGATTGTTTTATAATGAGAAAGACCTTGTTGTTACAGCTACAAGATATCCTAAACCGGTGTCGCAGGTAGCCGAAAACATTACTGTGATAACATCCGAAGATATAGAAGCCATGAACGCCCATACGGTTTCAGAGGTTTTGAACAAGATTCCGGGTCTTTTTTTAAGCTTTAACCAGGATTATGGAGCCTATGCATTAATAAATATGCAGGGCTCGCATCAGCGGCACACGCTTGTTCTTGTGGATGATGTGCCATGGAACTTTATCTTTGAACGGGCTGCTCAGACCATTACAATACCGGTGGGTATTATTGACAGGATAGAGATAATAAAAGGCCCTGCCTTATCCGCCTGGGGGGCATCGCTTGGAGGTGTCGTCAACATTATTACAAAGCCGGTTGGAGATACTCAAAAACCAAATGGTTCAATTCATGCTTCATATGGCAAAAGCAGCAGCCAGGACTACAGAGCGGATTTATCCGGGAAAATCGGTAAGGCGCGCTATTACATGTATGCCGGCGTTCTGGACTCAGACGGCCTTATAAAATCAAGGTTTTCCGATAATGAGCATCTATATTCCAAGGTGGAGCTTCCTTTATCCCGGGATATTAATACAGGAATAAGTATCGGTTACAATGATACTTACACCGGATTCGGGGATTATGAGAGTTTGGATGTTAATTCAAGGGGGAGTATGAAATCCTTTTTTGCTTCTCCTTTTTTAACGGCCCGTGTTGCCAGTGGGCTTACCTTAAGGTTTTCCGCCTATTTTTTACAACAGGAATCAGTACAAAAAAGCGACAGCCTGGGCCTGGGGATTACAGGAGGGCCCGGTGAACTATACCTTGGTGCTTTATATGAAGAGAAATCCTGGGGCGCGAAGTCTCAATTAGTCTGGGTAAATGATATTAATACCCTTGTATTTGGAATGGATTTTGAGAAAGGTGATTATGACCAATCCCTTAATGCCGGTTCTTTTCTTCAGGGCATGGGTGCTCCGCCTGTCTCAAGGCTTTCGACGGATAACGAAAAATGGGCGGTCTATGCTAATGATACAATAACATTGGGGAAGTGGTCCCTGATACCGGGCATAAGATATGATCACGAAAGCGTCACCAGTTCATTTGTAAGCCCGAGTATGGGGGTAACCTATGTTACGGATAAAAACACAATATTAAGGGGAACCATAGCAAGAGGTTTCTCATCCCCTGCACTGTCAGCAACCCTTGGCGGGGCGCTGTTTTTAGATCCCAACCCGTTGCTAAAATCCGAAGAGATATGGTCTTACCAGGCAGGAGTGGAATCCGCCTTTACTTATCTGTGGATCAGGGCAAGTGTGTTTTTACATGATATGAAAAACGGGATCACAAGTGAACCTTCAGGCGAAGGGGCGCCCACTAATAGTATTTGTGTTAATGGTGGAAAAATCAGGCGCAGGGGATTTGAAATGGAGGCGGAGACTTCTAAGATTTATAATTTATCCCTTAAGGGCGGCCTCTCATATGTTGACTTTGAACCTTATGGCACAGACGGTACAAAGGAAATGTATTCTTTTTTTATTGGTCTTAAATATGATGATGATGTTTTGCACGCCCGGCTTTTCGGTTATTATAACTTGTATGAATATAATAACCCTGCATTGGCAAGTTATGTTGATGATTTTATCTGGGACTTGAATATTAACAGGGAAATACACCTGGATGGGCAGTTAGCAATAAAGCTGTTTGCTGCCGCGCATAATATTTTTAACGGTTCTCAGTACCCATTCATTGAAAGCAGAAATCCCGGGAGATGGTTTGAGGCCGGGATAAAATTCAAGTTTTAGATTCTGTTAGACGATTTGTTTTATATAAAATAGTTTGTTTTGGCTTAAGGCCATGATATCAACCTTTAAGATCGGGAGGTTTCTATGAAAAAACAAAAAAAAGACAAAGATACGGTAGAGATCAGGGTTCTGGACAGGGGGAAAAATTTTGATGACCCGGTTGTAATGCATAGCTGGTGTTGTACTGCTCCATGGTTCCCTTTGTATAAGTGATTTGAGAAAGGATAAAAGTGCGGACCTTCCCCCTTTTATCCTTTTATTAAATAATTATGCATCTCTCCAAATACCTCATATGTTATCCTTCCGAAAATAAACCCGGATCTCTGATTCTATTTTCTACATGGACTCTTGCTAAGATAGAAATAAAAGAAGAGACTTTCAAGTCTATTGAAAGAGGTGAACTATCTCCTGAAAATCAGGATATACTTATAAACCTCGGAATGCTTGTTCCTGACAGGGGTGAAGAAAAAAAGTCTGTTCTTAACCTTTTCCAAAATTTAAACAAAAGAAATCAGGTTGTTGATTTTATTGTAGTCATGAACCTGGACTGCAACTTTGCCTGTAAATATTGTTTTGAAGGTGATTTAAAGGGTGACCTTTACATGTCCGGCAAGACGGCAGACAGCCTCATTAGTTTTATTAAGGAAAAGCTAACTCCCGATAAAAAGACGCTTAAAATAGCTTTCTACGGGGGAGAGCCTTTATTAAGCCTTGATATGATAAAATACATTTCCAGGGATATAAAATTATTTACCGAAGCCAGAGGCGCGTCTTTCAGATTCAGTCTTGTGACTAACGGCGCTCTTTTAAAAAGAAAAACCGTTAAAGAGCTGACCGAACTTGGTCTTTCAGGTGTTAAAATAACACTGGACGGCCCGGCTGAGATTCACAACAGGAACAGGCCTTTCAAATCAGGCGCCCCTAGTTTTGATACGCTTATAAAAAATATAAAAGATACCTGTGATATTGTAACAATTGATATAGGCGGCAATTTTGACATAGATAATTACAAGGATTTTCCTCTACTCCTGGATTATCTCGAACAGGAGCGCATTACTCCTGAAAAACTCGGATCAGTAAAGTTGGACGCGGTTGCAAAACGGCCTGAAAGGGTTGTTAACCCGACTGATTACATGGGAGGCTGTATTTCACTTAGTGAACCATGGCTTATGGATGCTACTGTATTTTTAAGAGAAGAAGTACTTAAACATGGTTATAATACCGGCAGACTGGAACATAAACTATGTATGGTAGAATCAGAAAACTCTTATGTGGTCAATTATGACGGTACATTTTATAAATGCCCCGCTTTCATTGGAATGGAAGAATTTAAGGTCGGAGACCTGGAGACTGGAGTCGCAGACTTTACAAAATCTCATAACTTGGGTATGTGGAAGAATGAGGAGTGTACGGAATGTGTTTACCTACCCCTTTGTTATGGCGGTTGCCGCTATATGACATTCATTCGTGACGGGAATGTAAGCTCTGTCGATTGTCAAAAAGAATATCTGGATGTTACGCTTGAGAAGATGATTAAGCAGGAAATAAAATATGGGCTAAAGGTAGAAAATTAACTCAGTATTGATGTTATCGTTTTCAACGGAAAATCCTGTGGCTTACCTCTTTATTCTAATATCTTTTCGGCCTTTTCGGGTATGGCGCAGTTGGTGTGTTTTTTCTCATTACATCCTCGGGTGGTCCTGCTGCAATAATTCTCCCGCCGTCCGTCCCTCCTCCCGGGCCAATATCTATCAGCCAGTCACATGCCGCCAGCACATGGAGGTGGTGTCCACTATGGCGACCGTGTGTCCGGCGTCGACCAGGCGGTTAAGTACGTTTATCAATTTTAAATATCTTCCATATGAAGTCCGAGTGTGGGTTCATCCAGAATATAGAGTGCGGGGACATTAGTCTTTTTATGTAATTCCCTTACAATCTTGATCCTCTGCGTCTCTCCTCCTGATAAAGTATGACCCGGCTGCTGCCATACAAGGTATCCAAGCCCCACCTCCCTACCTGTCTTTAATGACCGCGAAATTTTATTTTCATCTGTGAAAGGTCTGCCTGTACCAAAATCTACGGTAAAACGATAACAAACCTCCGCAAGATATCGTTCAAATGTTTAGTGTCAGCGCCGTTTTGAAAATGCTATTCAATTCCCGGTTTGAACATGTAATATTCTTCAGCTATATCTTCTTCAAAAAATAAAGATATAAAATATTTTCTTCAATCT
>JASFHE010000232.1:0-9252 GCA_050123415.1 Desulfobacteraceae bacterium
TGTCGGAGGGATTACTGCCCTTGTTCTGCCGCCTACCTATGTATCAACTTCAGTTATACTGATAGAAAATCAGATGATACCCCAGGAATATGTGCAGACCACAATTACAAGTTTTGTTGAGGAACGTCTGGCTGCAATTACGCAGCAGGTAATGAGCCGATCAAAGCTGATGGAGATCATTGAGAAATTTAACCTCTATGAAGACATGCGGGAAAAATATACCTCTGAAGAGATCATTGAGGAGATGAGGGAAAATATTCATTTTGAGCCAAGAACAGCAGGTGTAATTGACCGGCGCACAGGAAGACCTACAGAGGCGACAATATATTTTACCCTTGCATTTGAAGGAGAAGATCCGGTAAAGGTTCAGAAGGTCGCAAATGTCCTTGCATCTCTTTATCTGGAACTGAACCTGAAGACAAGGGAAAGGCTTGCGTCCAATACAACTCTATTTCTTGATGGCGAGCGTAAGAGACTACAGGAAGAGATAGACGCATATGATAATAGAATAAGTCAATTTAAAAAAGATCACCTGAACGAACTGCCCGAATACAGTTCCGCTAACATGCAGGGGCTCCAGCAGTTTAATAACCAGATTGAAAGGCTGAACATCCAGATCAGTTCATTAAAGGACAGAAAAATATTGCTTGAAGGTCAACTGGCTGTTATTGATCCGCTTTCATATTCAATGACTGCGGATGGAAAAAACATAATGAGTCCTGGTGAACGCCTTAAATATCTGCGCCTGGAACTAATCAGCATGGGGAGCAGGCTTTCGAAGGACCATCCTGACTATGTGAGGATCAAAAAAGAGATAGTGGAAATGGAAAAACAGACTGCTTCATCAGGCAGTTATAATGAGACCATAAAACGTCTAAAGGACCTGGAAGCAAAATTAGCAGAAGCCACGGGTAAAATGGGTGAGAAACATCCGGACGTGATAGCCCTGAAAAAGGAGATTAACGGGCTGAAAGAAAAGATTGCAGGAATGGATACTGAAAAAGTTGAAACTGAATTTGATGTATCTGAACCTGATAATCCTTCATACATAAACCTGATGACACAGATTACGGCAGCCGAGAGTGAGATAGCCGCACTAATGGAGCAGAAAAAATACACTGAATCTCAGATAGAGGAATATGAAAAGAGACTGATAAATACGCCGGCTGTAGAACGTGATTACAACAAGCTTTTACTTGAAAACGCCATGGCAAAAAACAAATACACTGAAATTAATAACAAACTCATGGAGGCGGAAGTGGCCCAGGGCATGGAGTCAACCCAGCGGGGCGAGAGGTTTACCATTATTGATCCTGCCCAGTTGCCTGAAAAGCCGGACAGCCCGAACAGGCTGGCAATTATTCTTATAGGTTTTGTGCTTGCGCTTGGAGCAGGTACAGGTATAGCTGCAATAAATGAAAATCTTGACAGTTCCGTAAAGTCCCGGGAAGAGCTTCAAAAGATTACCGGTGTGCCGGTTTTCTCGGTAATTGACAGAATAGAAACAGAGGCGGATAAACTGGCAATACGTAAAAAGAGAATAGTATGCGCGGCAGCAGTTATCGCGGTTATTACCCTTGGTACAATAGCTTTTCATAATTTCGTAATGCCGCTTGAAGTATTTGAGGCAAAGCTGTCACGGAAGATAGACAAGCTGTAAATGAAGAAAACAGGAATTAGAAAAAAGTAAAGAGGAATTAGGAAATAGGAACCGTAGGGGCACGGCGGGCCGTGCCCATTGAAAACAGGGAAGAGAAAATAGGAAACCGGGAAAGACTGTAGGGGCGAAAAATCTTTCGCCCATGAGTCTTTAATGATTAATCAAATAAGAATGGTAAAAACATGAACGAAACAAATACAAGTGAATATGGATATGAAATTAATCCTGTGTATTCCCGGACAAGGCAGGAAAGTATTGATGAGGAAACGTTAAGAAAGAACCGAATTGTATCGCTTTTCGACGGTGATATTGTATCCGATCAGCTTAAAATAATTGATACACAGGTGCTTAACAGTCTTGGTGAAAAAAATGGCAACAGCATTATTGTTACCAGCCCGGGTCAGGGAGAGGGGAAAACTCTTACATCCATAAACCTGGCCATAAGCCTTTCTCAAAAAATAGACAGAACAGTTCTGCTTGTTGATACTGATTTAAGAAAACCGACTATCCATAATTATATGGGCATACAGACAAAGAAAGGCCTATCGGATTATCTTCTGGGAGAAGCCGGAATCCCTGACCTCCTTATAAACCCGGGCATAGCAAAACTGGTTTTTTTGCCGGGCGGAAGGCCTATCTCAAATTCAACCGTGCTTTTAGGGTCGCCAAAGATGAAGATGCTTGTTGATGAACTGAAGTCAAAATATCCTGAGAGGATTATTATTTTTGATACCCCCGCACTGCTTACATCAGCGGACACCCTTGTTTTTTCATCACTTGTGGACGGGATACTCCTTGTTGTAGAGGCGGAAAAGACGCCTAAAAAAGATATCGAAAAGGCCGTGTCTCTTTTAAAGGATAAACCGCTTATCGGGACGGTATTTAACAAGGCCTGTTAGTGAAGGTAATTAGCATTATCCTTACCTGTTCCAAATATCCGGCTAACATTTCGGATAATATATTAAGTGCCATATATTTCGCTCTGTAAGGAGCAATATTATGAAAGTGCATAACAATACAATAGTGCCTGTAATAAAACAGGATTACACAATCCATTACTTGTCCTGAAATATTTTGAGAACATATCGCCCTCAAGGGGGCGGAGCCTGTCCTGATGATCAAGGGGCTGGAGCGAGACCTTTTTATAACCTTGTGATAAAGCCCCAAATAATATGAATTATACTGCCTGACCAACCTGGAAATTTGGCCCCTATAATATTGATAA
Organism: Desulfobacteraceae bacterium; assembly: GCA_050123415.1. Taxonomy (GTDB): domain Bacteria; phylum Desulfobacterota; class DSM-4660; order Desulfatiglandales; family HGW-15; genus JAAZBV01. Next base: position 2,886 of record JASFHE010000232.1, read on the forward strand.
TGTCACAATATATAGGTCTTCAGAATCTAAAATTCTATTCAATGCGGTGGTTTATAATGAAAAATAAAATTTATTCTTTAGTAATACTATTTCTAATACTTCTTATTTTCGGATGCACGCATCATATCCAGGAGGTCATTCTATCATCTCCTCCGGGCGGGGATATTTACTGGGGAAAATCAGAGTCTGAGATGGTAAAAACCGGCAGGCAGACCGACAGTGTAAGATCCATGGCCGGGGAAGAGTGGGAATCCTGGTGTTACCAGGTCATCAGAGAGGGTTATCTTCCATCGGATATAACCTGCCTGCCTGCCGGTGAAGCATACAGGACAATCCAGTTTAATCTAACCAAGATAAACACCTTTATTACTTCGGAACCATCCAATGCAGAGATATACTGGGGACCTTCCGGGGATCATATCAAAAAAACCGGGTATTTGACTCCATTGACAGAAAACAGGATGCACATTGATGCCCGTTATAAAGACTGGTATTTCCAGGTAAAAAAGGAGGGGTATAAAGATTCGGAAATCATCTTTCTGCCCCAAGCACAGGAAGATCGGGAAATCCATTTCGTCCTTGATCCTGCGGAATAATCAAATTGGTGTATGAGCGGGTTTAAGAATAACAAATACACATTATCCCGGTGAAAACCGGAAAAAGAGGATGCAGATAAAAATATGGAATATTCAATTAAACAGTTCATTTCAAAGGGATTAGTATCAGCAATAGTCATATTGCTCCTGCTTTTTGGCTGCAACAGCAGTGATGACAGTTTTTCTGAAGACACTGACGGCCCGGGGACCTCTTCGGGAGAACTGGGCGATTTACAGGATATAGGAGATCTATCGGGCGGCAGCGGAGAAACCTGGTACTATACAAAAATAATGGCCATTTCAGAAGACGGCAGTGTAGTAGGCCAATCCAATAATGGAACCCCTGCGAGAGCGGCCTTTATATGGGATGCATCTACAGAGGAGATGACATATCTGGGTATACATGAAGACGGTGCATATGATGATTACTACAATCTTACGGAAGAGGAATCCGACAGTGACGAATATTTTATCTATAGCGAAGCTGTTGGTATTTCATCATCAGGAGATGCCATAGGAAACTCGACCACGGGAACCAACTGGCCCGATGAAACTAAAAAACGGGCTTTTTACTGGAAAAACGGGGAATTTACGGATCTGTCCCCCGGATACTATCAGATTAATTTTGAAATTGATGATGTGGAATATAACTACTATGTAATGAAATCCTTTTCCGAAGCCATATGCATGAACGAAGATTATGTACTGGTAAACATCAGGGATAAAACCGGGACCCATGCCTACTACTGGGACAAATCTTCCAGGAAAACCATAGAAGTAGTGGATGATGAATATGAAGGATATCAAGAGGGTGAGGACAAAGATGAAGACGAACCATATGCCGTATCCATAGAGGTCCCGGACTATTCCATCCTGGGAAATTCACGGGAAGATGACTCCGAGGCGGTGGCCATCAACAGTAACAATCAGGCGATTATGAATATGGGGAATACGGTAGTCTTTCATGACCTTGAAACCGGGACAGTCGAATATCTGAACGGGCTTCCGGGTGCCGATTCAACCGTTGCGGTTGCAATAAATGAATCCGGACACATTGCAGGGACATCCGGGAGTGAAGCATTTTTATGGGTTTCCGGTGTTATGTACCCATGCGGTGATCTCGGCGGAGGCCAGAGCGTGGCAACCGGCTTAAATAACAATGACCAGGTTGTGGGTTATTCATATAACGAGGATGGTGAGTTACGCGCCTTCCTTTGGGAACTTGTTGACGGCGAAGGCAAAATGACAGATCTCGGCACACTCGGAGGCGACAGCAGCTGGGCTCTCGGGATAAATGATAACGGGCTTATAATAGGCGCATCAGGGACAGGCGATATATATAATGAAGGAAGCCAGAAAGCTGATATCTATCATGCATGTGTCTGGTACAATGATGAGGTTTACGATCTTGGAGTGCCTACCGATTACTATGATTATTCAGTTGCAGATGCATACCCCTTCAGTGAGGGTTTTGCCGTCAATGAGGATAATCGAATCGCCGGGAATGCCTATACAATAAACGAAAGTTCCAGGGGTTTTATCCTGGACCCGACCCTTCCCTGAAAAATACCATGAATTAAAGATCGGAGTGAACAATGTATAACTACAAAATAATTTTAATATTTCTGGTAACCCTGTTAGGCGCCACGTGTACCACAAGCTTTGCCTCGGAAAATGACGAATACATGGCCCGGCCTGCTAATAAATATTCATATAAACAAAATGCTGTTTCTATAAGTTGGAACAACTCTTTTTATACCAACACCGATTTCTTTGACTTCTGGGGCCTTGATTCGCCGGAATCACTATCCTTTGTCCCTAACGAACTGGCCTATGAGTGGAAATTGGGAAAAAACTTTTTTCCTGAAATAGCAATTGGCTACACCGAACTGGATGAAAGCTCTGTCAGCCGCCTGGACACCGATGATGAGGTGGCTTTTGACGCAAACAATTTTTATCTTCTGGCATCTGTTAAAAAATATTGGACCATAACCGGCCCCTTCAGATTTTTTGCAGGGGTTGGAGCCGGTGTTTATTATATCGACGGTTCATTAACATATGCTTCGTCCGAATCCCATAGCAAAGATTTTTCCAGAACACTTGTCGGCGGACATTTATCTGCCGGGACAGAATATTTTATTTCCACAGGTGGAGACTATCCCGTAAGTATCGGATTAGAATATAGATATACCTATATGCAAACGGATACTGTTGATAAGGAATTGATTGATTATATCAATACGGAAACTGACTCCTCATATATCTCTGAAGATCTGGACCTTGGCGGTCACAGCATATCACTGGTTTTTAAACTTCTTTTTTAAAAGTAAAGGGGGATGTATAGTCCTCCCTGGGATTTCATTTATCAATCGAAGATATTTTAATTCAAAGTCTCAAGATTGACAGTCTCGTAAAAAGTCCGAAAATTGGCAATTTTCATGTTTTGCACTTAATGATTTCAGTAAGTTACAGGACCGAAATCCAAGGATTTTGACTTTTTACGAGTCCATCAAGATTCAATATCCAACCCTGATCGTTTTGCCTCAAGTACCTGCCTATATTCTATTATCAATTATCAAAACTTGAAAAAACGGACACAGGTATTTTTCAACCAGCAGTTTTAAAAAAGCCAATCAGGAATATGAGGTCCCGTTTGAAATATTAACCGGTGTCCATCCAGAAAGAGCCAATTTCTGGATGGAGCTTTCAGCTATCAGCCGTCAGCTAAGTCTTTATTTTAAAAGCTTTTTGTTAAAAGCTGAACGCTGAGTGCTGACAGCTGCCGCACAAAAACTTTAGTTTTTGGATGGGCACTAACCGGAAGATTTGCGGTTGCTCAACGGAAGTCAGCGGATGTCTGATTTTTCGAAAGAACTCAAGAAACTGAAACATTTTTTGTTCATTTGACATTTAAACCGGTTAAAATTATTATGGCCATAATTATTTTAAGAGGTTCGCATAATGGATGATATTCAAAAGATTATGCCTGTTACAACTGTGAAAAAGAATATTCTTAATATTATCAAAGAAATATCCGAAGATGATTCAACTGTAACAGTTACTAAAAACGGTGTGGCTGTAAGTGTGATGATGTCTCCCGACCGTTATATCGGCCTGATGGAGACTATTGAGATTCTTTCAAATCCCGATATTATGAAAGCGCTGAATTCATCAAGAGGCAATTTTTTAGAAAACAAAACCTATTCTCATAATGATGTATGGTCGGAGTAACATCTAAAAAATACAAGCTTTTATACTCTGAAATTTCCGGAAATCTGATTCGAAAATTACACCCTCGATTAAAGCCTGTAATAAAATCCAAAACAGAGCAGATAAGGGACAATCCATATATAGGTAAATATCTTCAAAAGTAAAGATTCTAAGAAAGGCAAAAAAATCGTAATGAAAAAAGCACTTATCACAGGAATAACCGGACAGGATGGAGCTTATCTGGCTGAATTTCTACTTGAGAAAGGCTATGAAGTCCATGGCATAAAACGTCGGGCATCCCTGTTTAACACCGACCGTATTGATCACATTTATGAAGATCCTCATAAGGAAGGAAGACATTTGATCCTGCATTACGGAGATTTAACTGATGCCACCAATCTGATCAGGATACTTCAGGAAGTTCAGCCTGACGAGGTTTATAATCTTGCAGCCCAGAGCCATGTGCAGGTATCCTTTGAAACGCCTGAATATACGGCGGATGCAGATGCACTGGGCACACTCAGGCTACTGGAAGGAATCCGCCTGCTTGGTCTTGAAAAAAAGACAAAATTTTATCAGGCATCCACATCTGAGCTTTATGGCAAGGTGCAGGAGGTCCCACAGACTGAAAAAACACCTTTTTATCCGAGGTCGCCCTATGCCTGTGCCAAACTGTATGCCTACTGGATCTGTGTAAACTACCGCGAGGCATATAATATATTTGCATGCAATGGTATCCTCTTTAATCACGAATCTCCGATAAGGGGAGAAACATTTGTTACACGAAAAATTACCCGTGCAATGGCTCGTATCTACTTAGGTATGCAAGACTGCCTGTATATGGGTAATCTTAACTCCATGCGTGACTGGGGCCATGCCAGGGATTATGTCCGGATGCAGTGGCTTATGCTTCAGCAAAATGAGCCTGATGATTATGTGATCGCTACGGGAGAACAGCACTCTGTGAGGGAATTCATAAATCAGTCCGCCAGAGAACTGGGGATTGCCATAAAGTGGGAAGAGGAAGGAGTGGATGAGAGAGGCATTAACATAGCCAATGGAAAAACAATTGTCCGCGTAGATCCCAGATATTTTCGTCCTACAGAAGTAGATACTCTGCTTGGAGACCCAACCAAGGCAAAAGAAAAACTGGGTTGGGAGCCGGAGATTGCTTTTGAGAGTCTTGTTAAAGAAATGATAAGGTCCGACCTGGAAGAAGCTAAACGGGATGAACTCTGCCAGAGAGCGGGCTTCCAGGTAAGCAATCCTAGTGAATAGGGTTTAAGGATTAAGAGGTAAGGTAAGGGGTAAGAGAGAATTTAAGGCTTTAAGCCAAAAAGGAAGAGCAAAGGTATTTATTGAAAAAATCTTATAAATCTGATAAGTTACATCAATGAAAAATATTTCTCACAATATAAAGGAAGAGACCATAGAAAGAAAAACCATATGGTTTCGATCCCTTCCTGTCTCGGAACGGATGGAGATGCTATGTAATTTCACCGACCTTGCCCTGGAAATTAACCCTGATTTAGCAGGAAAAAAAGATGCTCAACAGGCTCAAGGAAGTATTCGCATCCTTTCAAAAATATAATGTCAAATACGTCGTGATTGGAGGAATTGCCTCTGTTATTTATGGAGTCCCAAGGGCCACATTCGACCTGGATATCCTTATAGAGGCCACCCCTGAAAACGCCCAACGGCTTCTGGATGCACTTTTAGAGGCCGATATGGGTACGGCATCCCTTACAGATGTTAATGAAATCCTTTCACACGAAATAACAATATTTAAAGATCGTGTCCGGATAGATGTACAAACAAGGACACCGGGGTTGGATTTCAGAAAAGCGTGGGAGACCCGCAATACTCAGGAATACCAGGGGCAACCTTTTTATATCCTTTCACGTGAAGATTTAATCCTGTCAAAAAAAGCTGCCGGAAGACCTGTTGATCTTGAAGATGTGCGGTTGTTGGAACTTCCGGTTGAAGGAGAGTTAAGTGATAAGGATTAAGGGGTAGGGGTTCTCCGGAAGAAGTCAGATATTTTCTTTCTCTTGAACTGGCTTTCCTCAACAAGAGTCAATATAATGATCTTGAAGAAAAATATGAAGCTGCGAGCAAGATGTTAAATGGATTAATCAGCAGTGTCCATCCAAAAACTATAGTTTTTGTTCGTGAGCTGTCAGTACTCAGCGTTCAGCTTTCAGCAAAAAGCTTTTAAAATAAAGACTTAGCTGGCGGCTGACAGCTGACCGCTGAAAGCACCATCCAGAAGTTGCCTCTTTCTGGATGAACACTGCTAATTAATTCATATTCTTTGTATCCTAATCCTAAAAGGATTCCGGACTTAATACATAACCCTTACCCCTTATTTTATTATGAACTTAAATAATAAAATTTATGTCGCCGGCCACAAAGGTCTTGTAGGATCAGCTATTGTCAGGAAACTCAAGGCTGAAAGATACAATAATATAGTAACCAGAACACATAAGGAGCTGGATCTTACGCGGCAGACAGAGGTTGAAATATTCTTCAACCGGGAAAAACCGGAATATGTATTCCTG
>JASFHE010000233.1:0-9206 GCA_050123415.1 Desulfobacteraceae bacterium
GGCGGGAATCTATTTTGCTTTTGTTTTTAAATACTTAAAGTGGATTCCCGCCTGCGCGGGAATGACGATTAAGTCGCCATACCTGCTTATTTTTCTTAAGTCAACAGTATTGGGATTTATTCCCGACCGACTTTTATGTAGAGGCAAAGCCTCTACAAGGCGGTGTGTAAAACACCACCCTACGAAAAAATGTCTCCTGCCTGTCAAAATGACACATAGCGACACTGGATCGTTGACACAACACCAGTGAGCGCAGGGAACGGGGAAGAAGAATTATAAGGCTATGTCAAAAAACTTTTACAATATCATCAATACCAGAATCAATTCAGGCTTCACCCTCATGGAAGTCCTGGTCACGCTGGTTATCATCGGCATGATTGCCATGATTGCAGCAACCGTTACCCCGAAAGGCACAAGGGATGAAGAAAGTTATGAAGCTACTATCGAAATCATGGATAACATCAGGCAGGCCATTATGGGAGTACCGCCGACACACCTTGCAGGTGAACGGCGCTATATGGGCTATATAGTTGACATAGGGGAACTCCCGGAACTATTGGGAGAAAACGCGCAGCCTGCAGGATTGTGGACCAGTCAGCTTTCGTCTGTTGATAATATTGTATCTGACCTGCCCGTCTGGGGATACACGGGAAATGATACCCGTTTGTGGATCGGGTGGCATGGCCCCTATATGGAATCCCCCTCGGGAGATATCCTGAGAGACGGCTGGGGTAACGTAATTATATTTGAACGTTTCAGCATATCCGAAGACGGAGATGAAATTATTGATTCCGAAGGAAATAATTTACGTTTCAAAAGTCCCGGGTCTGACGGTATTGAACAGGACAGTGAAGAGGATAAATCAGGATATAAAGCGGATATCGAGTATGTCATCCGGGCACAGGATTACCTTGGTGAACTTGCAGGTTATGCAGACACTGAGGTTGAAGGCGTAACAGTATATTACCCCTCAAAGGGAAGCCTGGCGGACCCGAAGAACGTAACAATTGAAGAAGACGGCTATTTTGTTTTTGTGACAGATTCAGGCAGCAGTTTCCTGCCCATGGGCATCAGGAGTCTCAGGGCCACCAGGAGAACCACTACCGGCGAAAATAATAAAACAATCATCTTTTCCATCGAGCCGACCGGTAACTGGCTTGGAAAAATCAGGTAAAGCCTGGATTCCCCTATCAAGTAGGGGAATGACGTTGGAACAGGCCGCCATTCCACGGCTTGACCGGGGAATCCGGTAAAAAAATCTCTAAAAAGAACAAAATGATGTTTAGCCCTATATTACCTATAAAACTGCTTAACATTAGAAAAGATTAAACACTTCTGTTTTAGAAAGGATCAGGATTACATAAATGATAAATAAAAACCCACATGTTATTAATTTTTTACTGTTGTTTCTTATTATGTCAGGCAGCGGTTTCATGCAAAAGACAACCGCTTCGGATATAATATCAAAAGTCGAAAAAAACACGCTTGACCTCGCAAGACAGCTTATTGACAAAGGCGAATATGACGCTGCCCTTGCCCGGTTAAATACGGTATTAAAAGAGAAGAACAACATTTCACCTGAGCTTTTTCATTTTATGGGCGTTTGTCTATGGGAGAAAGAGGAATATGAACAGGCAATTGAAAATTTTAACAGGGCAGTTGCTCTGGATAAAGAATTTTCTTTTGCATACAATGGCCTTGGCCTGTCATATGCGATGACAGGACAGGTTGACAGGGCAAGAGAAAATTTTAAAAAGGCTATATCCCTGAATCCGTCCAGGGCCGATTTTTACAACAATGCCGGAAGCCTTGAAATGGAGCAAAAACAATATGAAGAGGCGGCGGATTTATTTAAAAAAAGTATTTTAATAGACAATAAGTTTGAAAAGTCAAAAAATAACCTTGCCATATGCATGAGGAAGCTTGGCAAAGAAACCAGGGCATTAAAACTGTCTTTTGAGGATACAAAAACAGATACAACCTTTGCCCAAAAAGCAATAGAAGAAGAGCTAAAAACGGATAAACCCGTGGCTTACCCGCAGGAAACCGGAGCCGAACCTGAAAAACCTGAAGATATCGTCCCTGATACAGGGCAATGGATATTAACCCATGCTGATGACTGGGAAATAGTAGATGAGGGAGATATTGAAGGTCCTTCTTCATGGTTTATTTCAGCCGATGTCTTAAAACAGTCTTCCAACATATACGGAGGGGAAGACAGCGGAGACATCCCGGACAAACCCGGCACATATGCTGTAGCAGGCAATATCGACTGGACAGATTACTCTCTTGAAGTGAATCTTTTGTCCCATGATGACGATGCAATCGGGGTGATATTCAGGCACACTGACGATAATAATTATTACAGGTTCTCAATGGACAGTTACAGAGGGTACCGAAGGCTGGTAAAAAAAAGCAGCGGAATAATCAGTGTGCTGGCTGAAGAGAGCGGAGATTACCGGAAAAATCAGCAATATCGTGTAAAGATTATTGTCTATGGAGAAAAAATCCTGGTCTTGCTTGATGATAAAGTACTCTTTAATGTCATTGACAGTGATATAGACAGGGGCAGGATCGGGGTATACTGCTGGGGAAACAAAGGGAGTGAGTTCAGCTATCCTGTTGTCAGGTTAAAACCGGAAGGCGAATGACGTAAAGGGCCTGGTTGAAGACGAACTGTTTATTATTCCTGCTGCCAGTATCCAGCCTGACTTGAGGGAGAAAAGACCTGTATCCTCTTCTATAGTGCACCGCAATATATTACAAATATTTAACAATATCTTTTAAGCTTTTTAATCTCTACCTGTGGTAGAAACTTTAAATATCATTAAAATGAAACTTACAGGCAATGGGAGAATATTATGTATCGTATAATCTATACTCTTGTTTTTTGGTTAAGAAAACCGATCCGCAGTCAGGCAGGTGCTACAGCTATCGAATACGGCCTTATTGTAGGTTTGATGGCTGCTGTATTAGTGTCTATTATTGGGATATTCGGTGAGCGGATTGATGATCTTTTCGAAGCTATTGCAACTAAACTCGGTGAAGCGACAGATATCGTAAAGGAAAACCCTGAACCCTGATTAATACTTAATAATCAATGAAATTTTTTTCAAGAAATCTTTGCAGTGAAAAAGGCGGAACCGCTGTGGAATTCGGCTTGATCCTCCCTGTGTTTTTACTGCTGATATTCGCTATTATTGAATACGGATGGTATTTCACACATGAAATCGTCCTCACAAACGCGGTTGCGGAAGGCGCCAGAAGGGCAATCAAGGAAGAGAATGAAGAAGACGCGCAAACGGCCGCAATTGAAGGTGTTAAAGAGGCGTTCTGGCTCCGTGACCTGGAAGACGACGGTGAAATAGAAAATATTGTAGAGGTTGATATTTCGGATGATGATGAGCCCAAGCGCGTAACAGTATTAATTTCAAAATTGGTATACAAACAGCTTACCGGATTCATGCCTTCAAAGATGGTGCCAGATGTAATTGGCGCAAAAGCCGTAATGACCTTTCCGCAGTAAAAGCGAAAAAAGAAAATAAGAAAGGAATGAAATAGCCTATGCGAAATTTTCGTGGGATAATCGCACTTGCGTTATCTATTATCTTGGGCCTTATAGCCGCAAAGGCTGTTTTCTGGTACCTTAACAAGCCGAAAACTGTTGAAAAACCGGTAAAGATTGCTGCCCCAAAGCCGCAAAAGGCACTCATCTTTTCGGAAAAGATTCCTGAGGGTATGAGGATTATTGCTATTAAACTGGACAGGGATTCAGGTATTCCTACTCAGCTGGACAGAGGTGACCTTGTTGACGTGGCAGTTACATCAAAAATTCCGGATAAAAATGGGGCCTCTGTTACCAGGATTATACTTGAAGGTATAGAGATATATGATCCGGGCAATAGTGACTCGGAAAAAAAGCGTTCAAACAGGCAGGAAGAACGCACTGTTTCACTGCTCGTCACTCCTCAAGATGCTATCACCATTCTTGCGTCTAAAGAATCAGCTAAAATAAACCTTATTGCAAGAAATAACAGTGATCAGAACTCGGCAGGAGAACTGACAACCGGTTATACCCTTGAAAAGGGAGTGGAGAAGATTGACCAGTCGGTTAAAAGTTTTTCAGGCTCTCTCCCCGCCGGAATGAGGGCAATTACACTGGCCGTAAGTGATACAGACGGTATACTTGGAGTATTGGAATCCGGAGACAGAGTGGATGTTATTGCAACCTGCCCCTATGGCAAATTCACCTCCAATGATCTTATTATAGGATCAGAAGGGACAATAACGGCTACTACCCAGGCCTCAACAATAATTATTCAGGATGTGGAAGTCCTTGCCACGGAAAAAACCATTTCGGCCCTCCCTATAGGCGAAGAAAAGCCTGCCCTGCGTGTTACTCTTCTTGCTACACCGGATCAGGCTGTTAAACTTTCAGTTATTACTGATTCAAAGACAAAAAATGTTATACGACTTATAAGTCGTAATCCTGACGACCATAGCAGGAAATTTGTCCGGCAAGAACTTAGAGATATGATAGCGGATCAAATAGAGGGTCACAAGGTGGAAATTTACAGAAAAGGAATATTAAGTCATAAAAATTTTTATCATGATAGATAATTAACTGTTATTAGCCAGGAAAGTATATATATGCTTAAAAACCCTCAAGTGTTTTATTATAGTATTTTGTTCATTTGCTGTTTTTTTATAAATATTCCAGCGGCATCAGCAGGTTCATGCAATGATTATGCAACTTCAGGCTGCTCCATTGAAATAGAAATGCATAAATCATTTATAAAAAAAACCGGTAGAGACATCACACGCATATCAATCGCAAATCCGGACATCGCTGACGCACGGGTTATTACACCAAGACAGGTGCTTCTTATAGGCAATAAACCCGGTTCCACAAACCTTATCATCTGGCATAAAAATAATAACAAAACAGATATTAATCCGGAAGAGGAAGAACAGGCCGAGGTATATGATGTGGAGGTTTATGTTTCCTACGCCATCATGAAGGCAGTACACGGCAGTTTGAGAAAAATGGTTCCTGAAGCAAAGGTCAACATACAGCGGACAGCAAAAGGTATTATCCTTGATGGCGAGGTGGAGAGCCAGCAAATGCTTGAACGGGTTTTAAGCATCGTGAGGTCATATGTTGATGTTATGGATCATAATAACCTGATCACAATTACAGGCTCACAACAGGTACAGCTTGAAGTCAGAATAGCCGAAGTATCCCGCTCCGGATTAAAACAGATGGGACTGGGTTTTTTAAACAACAATGACTGGAGCATAGGTCTTTTCGCGTCAGGAAAAGCAACCGGCAGTTCAAGCGCCATGAACTCTGTCACACCGCCCACGATAACCGAAACTATCGATCCCTTTGGCAACTATACAAAAACAACAACAACGGGCGGCACAACGCGTAATTTAAGTTCCGGCATAGATCTTTCAACCCCCTTCGGTTCAGCCTTCCAGGTAGTACTGCATGCGGTTGAAGATGATTCCATGGCAATCCTCAGTATCCTTAAGGGACAGGGTTTATCAAGGATACTTGCAAGCCCCACACTGGTTGCCATGAGCGGTCAGGAGGCTGAATTTATGGTTGGCGGAGAATATCCCTATCCGGTGCAGGGATTTTTGGGTCGAACCACAATTGAATACAAACATTTTGGAATAATGCTCATTTTTACACCGACAGTAGTGGGTAAAGAGACAATTTCAATACAGGTCCAGCCTGAAGTCAGCAGCCTGGACTATTCCTCGGCTGTCAATTCGGGCGGTGTGGCAGTACCGGGCCTCCGCACAAGAAAAGGATCAACAACCCTTCAGCTCAAAGATGGTCAAACCTTTGCCATGGCCGGGTTAATCAGCGAGGAAGTACAGTCGACCTTAAATAAAGTACCTTTTTTAGGTGACATTCCAATTCTGGGTTCGTTGTTTACAAGCAAGCAATATCAGCGTTCCGAGACCGAACTGGTGATAATAGTAACTCCGCGCCTGGTCAGGGCCATGAATCCCAATGAAGTTCCTCCTCTTCCGGGTGAAGGAGACATGGATAATATCAGCGATGCGGATTTCTTTTTAAAAAATCGTGTTTCCAGTCCGGTAAAGAAAGCAAATAATAAACCTGATAAAAATCAAGAGAAAACCGCGCCGGAATTTTCCGGAAAAACCGGGTTTACAAGGTAACTAAAGATGAGTGACGGAAACAGAGCTATTATTTTAACGGAAAATGCCGGCAAAGGAGAACGGCTGGCAAATGAAATCCGTCCGGCTATGGACAGCATAAAAAGGATTGATGACTATGAAACAGCATACAGCACAATAAAAGAATCCGGTCCGGACGCTGTTTTTATCTTTCTTTCTGAAAACACAAAAAGGGATATGCAGCTTACCCGCCGTATTACCGGACATTTACCCGACACAAGGGTGTTTTTAATTGCCGATGAAAACAATCCTGACATAATACTGGAAGGTTTGAGGGCCAGGGTAACAGACTACCTTGTCTTTCCGAACTCAAACGGATCATTGCTTAAATCTGTTCGCCAGGCAATGGGAAGCAGTAACAGCCAGGCCGGGGAGTTGATAGCTGTTTTCAGCATCAAGGGAGGACAGGGAAACACGACTGTTTCCATAAACCTGGCTGATCATATTCAAAAATTAACAGGCGAAAAGGTCCTTTTATCCGATTTCAATCTTTACAGGGGAGACATCGGTACAGGGCTTGATATCTCTTCATCTTATACGGGCTTTGATCTGATCAGGGATATTAAAAGGATGGATAAAAATCTCCTCTTCAGTTCTTTATACCATCACTCAAGGGGATTTTACGTTTTACCATCCCCCGAGGAGATAAGCGACGCAGACCAGATAAGCCCGGAAGATATAAATTTCATGCTTTCGCTAATGAAACAGTATATGGATTATACCATAATAGACATGCCCCATGATCTCTCGGAACGCTCTCTAACCCTGCTCGACTCCGTGGACAAAATACTTGTAATAGCCCAGCAGACCCTTCCGGTTATAAAAAGTGTTCAACGGACCCTGGAACTTTTTGAGGACCTTCACTATGGGGCAGGAAAGGTAGAAATAGTCCTGAATCGAAATTGTAAAAACGAAGAATTTAATTCAAATGACCTTGCAAATATTTTTAAACAGCGGGTATTAGCCGAGGTTACAAATGACTATAGATCCGTTACACAGTCCCTTAACAGGGGAAGGCCAGTAAGCATGGTAAAGGAAAACAGCCGATTAAACGAAGATTTCAGGAGACTCGCAGGCGCTGTTACAGGTATTAAAACCGGCAGTGCGGGGATGAGTGGATGGAAAGGTCTGGTCAGTCAGTTATTTGGAAAATAAAAAGAAAGAGATCGGAGGTCTGAGATCAGAGGTCAGCCGGCTTCGCAAAAAAGCTACGCCGTGCCAGGGAAAATAGAAATTATAAAATAGAAAACAGAAATTAGAAAAGAGGAAAGAGAACCGTAGGAGCACGGGGCACCGTGTCCGGAAACAGAAAAGGATGAACATCCAACGTCCAACTTTCAATGAAAGGCAGAGACAGGAATTAGAAAAATGGAACCGCAGGGCAGGTTCCAAAGCCAATGCTCAAATTAGCAAAGATATACATATTGCAAGGAGTCTTTAGTAGGGTCGGGATTTATTCCTGACCGGTTTTTATGTAGAGGCTTTGCCTCTACAAGGTGGTGTATAAAACACCTCCCTACGAAAAACTATATACTATCAATCTGAAATTGTATTGTAACACAGTCTGTTCGTAGTAATGACGAACTATAAAGCTTAAGCCAACAACATTGCTAAAGGTAGCTCCCTATAACTATAGTAATTAATTATTGCGATTGAAATATTTATAAAACAATGAAACTAAGCACCAGATTAAAATCAGACATTGCATGGCCGGATCAGACACAGGGAGGTATGGGGCTCGACAGGCAGACCTATAACTCCATAAAATCCATGGTACACTTCAGGCTTGTTGAACAGCTTGATCTTTCCACTATCACCGAACTGCCCCGTGATGCCCTTGCAGTAACTGTCAGGGAATCACTCGAGACCATAACCAGCGCCGAAAAAGTTCCACTCAACCACAGGGAGCGTTCCACTCTTATATCCGATCTTATTAATGAAATACTGGGTCTTGGTCCTATTGAGTCCCTTGTAAAAGATCAGCATATCCAGGATATACTGGTCAACGGACCCGACCAGGTATACATAGAAAAAAACGGTATGCTTGAGATTACACCTGTCCAGTTCAGGGACATGGACCATCTCATGCAGATTATAGACAAGATAGTCTCATCAGTCGGCAGGAGAATAGACGAATCCTCCCCAATGGTTGACGCGAGGCTCCCGGACGGCTCCAGGGTTAATGTTATTATTCCTCCGCTTTCATTGAACGGCCCGGTCGTTTCAATAAGAAAATTCAGAGAAACTCCGCTGACTGAAGATGATCTGATAGAAAGCCTTGCTCTCACCAGAGAAATGATGACCTTTTTAAGGGCTGTTGTCCGAACAAAGCTGAACCTCCTGATCTCCGGAGGGACCGGTGCGGGTAAAACAACCCTGTTGAACGTCCTATCCAATTATATCCCTGTAACAGAACGTATAATTACCATTGAAGACAGTGCCGAGCTTCAGCTCGCTCAGCCCCATGTTGTAAAACTTGAATCACGTCCGCCCAATATAGAGGGAAAAGGCGAAGTGACACTAACAGACCTTGTAAAAAACAGCCTGCGTATGCGGCCTGACAGAATAATTGTTGGTGAGGCCCGCGGCGCGGAGGTAATGGACATGCTCCAGGCTATGAACACAGGGCACCCCGGTTCCATGAGCACAATACACGCCAATACTCCGACAGACGCCCTTTCCAGGATGGAAGTAATGTCCAGCATGGGAACCTCCTTTTTTTCCGAAAGGGCGCTCAGAGGGCTTCTTGCCAGCGCCATCAACATTATTGTTCAGCTTGCAAGGCTTCCTGACGGAAAAAGAAGGGTCACATCCATATCCGAGATCCACGGCATGAAGGGTGATGACATCATTGTCCGTCCTGTTTTTATGTTCCGGCAGAAGGGTGTTGATGATGACGGAAATATATACGGCAGCTTCACCGGCACTGACAGCGAGCCGTTCTTTCTGGATCATATACAAACCCATGGAGTCGATATTGATATGGACAT
>JASFHE010000234.1:0-9185 GCA_050123415.1 Desulfobacteraceae bacterium
CCTATGAGAAAGATCCTTGTGACCGCCTCAAGGGGTGGGAACTATACAGAAAAAATAAAAACGGTATACACAGAAAAAAGAAAACGGAAGATTTAATCAGCATGGTGGCCGGCATATCCGGACATAAAGGCAGAATTCACCTTAGTTTTGGAGAGCCTTTGGCCGGGGGCTATAAGGATAAAAACGAACTGGCGGATGCAATCGACAGGTCTATTCATTCTTTATATAAATTATGGCCGGGGAACTATATTGCCTATGACCGGCTGTTTAAGACCGAAAAATATTCTGGCAAATATACCGAATCGGAAAAAAAACAATTTTTGTCGGCTTACCGCAATCTAAAGGATGAGATCAGGACCCTGGTCCTGACGATATATGCAAATCCTGTTTGCAGTTTTGAATCACTGTGAACATTAATGAAAATAAAAAGACACCTGAAAGAATTATTTTTTCAGGTGTCTTTTTTATGTTTATCAATGAGAATAACTAACCCAGCTTGCCCCTCTTTTCTAAAAGGTCTGCAACCTTTTTAAGGTTCATGTCTTCAAGGGTTTCACGTGTGGGGTATCCGTTTTCCGGATTATAACCTTCAAATTTATAGAACTTTGTCTTAAAGTCTTCAACCTTCTTTCTGTCCAGCGTTCTGCCGGCCCCGTTGTCATATGTCCATTTGCCATCAATGTACATGGGCAGTTCGCTTCCCCTGGTGGGCTGGTCATAGATATAATCAGGAAATACTTCCAGATCCCTGTGCCGTCCCTGAAGTACCCAGATGGATCTGTCCAGTGTATAGATTTTGTGCCCCGCTTCCATGGCACCCGCGAAACTCAGGTTCTGCCCGGTAACCGCGTTCCAGAACCTTTCTTCTGCCTGGGGTGTCGGTCCTCTTCGGTCTTCAGTCGTGCATGTAATGCACATCGGCCATCTCCAGCCGCAGAAACCGCCGCCGCCGATCCAGAACTTTTCGTAATGCTTTACCCATGCGACCTGTTTTACCTTATGTTCGGAGTATATACCTGTGGGGCCGTCACTGTAATCTACCATGAATTCATCACCATTATAAGGCACCATGGCATCGGTATAAAGTTTTGCAGCCTCTTCTGCCGTGAGGAAGGGGTCACCTGTCCAGGCCATCCAGTGAAGTGGATAATTGGCCATCATATGGAGCATCAGGTCACGTTCTCCAAGGAGAGAACCGAAACCCCATTCCGCTTCTGTTGTGGCATCATAATGGTCGGATGTCCCCCAGTAGGTTAATCGAAGTCTGCCTTCATGGAGATCTTTCTGAAGCATTCCGTATTTTTCAGCAAACCTTGCAGCGCCTTCTGCCATGTCATTGCCGATTCCTTTTCGTTCGGCAATAGATCTCATGAGCATCTCACAAAAACCCGGTTTACCCCAGTCATCAAGAGGGAGGTCACATTCGACCTTTTTACCCTTGCCGGCAAGTCCTCTCGAACCAAGGCTTCTCAGGTAATTCATTGTGGGTATAAGCTGCCAGTGACCAAGTCCGAACTTTTGCATAAGATCGTTGGTTTTACGTGTGGCCTTGAGGTCTCCCTGGATATTAAAGGTAAGAGTTCCTCCGCAAACCGACTCGTTACTGTCTGAGCTTGCAGTTCTCATGCGGCAGCCTCTCGGACATGATGCGCAGGCTGCAGCCCTTGAAGGAACTAATGGAGCTGTGCCGTTAGTGGTGTTCGCTCCGCTTGGTGCACCTGCGCTTACACGATACATTCCGGATATAAACCTTGTTCCTTCGCGCGGATTATCAACATTCCACTGGAACTGGTTGTACCACATGCGGGTTTTCATAAATTCCTTCGGATTTGCAATGGGTACACTTCCGGTTCCGATCGTGCTTATGGCCTTTAAATTTTTTGAACCGAATACACCGCCAAAACCGCACAGGGCAGCCTGTGATCCGGGGCCGTGCAGCAGGCAGCCCAGCCTGCTTTTGTTTTCACCTGCAACACCGCAGCATACTACGGCAGGCACCTGGGTTGTAAAGTTGTCATCAGCAACTTCAGCCCATTCACCATGCTTGAGGCTCGGCATTACCCGTCTGGAGATCTCTTCCTGGGTATCCCAGGTGTCCATTCCCCATATACCATTGGCGTCTTCAATGGTGATTTTATCATCCATTACGTTTATCCACACAGGATCACTTGCCGCGCCCTCGACAACTATCCCGTCCCATCCCGCGAACTTGAGCTGTGATGTAAAACGGCCGCCGAAGTTGCTGTGCCCGAACCATTCAATGGGGTAAAGCATCGGGCCGAGTCCCTGTACTTCGGATCTTCCTGAGCCGGGAGTGAATGTGCCGGAAAAGGGTGATGCCATAATTATGATAAGGTTCCTGGAATCAAATGCCGGAAATGGAAGCTGGTCACCGACCAGATCGAAAAAGATCGCCGATCCAATGCCATGACCGCCCCCGAACTCTATATATTTTTCAGTTGGAATGGTGCTGACCGATTTGTCAGTCAGATTTACCCTTGCTATTTTTCCTGTATATCCGCCTTTCATATCAGTCCTCCTATTCTTTTGGTTTTGGTTTAGCAAAGAATGGCTTTGGCTTCGCGTTCTTCATGAATGGTGGCACAATCCTGCTGTCATCAACAAGACCAAGGTTCAGGTAGTTCTCGTTACGCAGGTTTACATTATATCCTTCGGTCTCTTTCTGATCAGGCGTTTCGTGAACAAGCTTGATTGCCTGCATTGGACAGGCACTCACACACGCCTGTTTGCCATCCGGCCCGCCTTTTTCATCCCAGTAAGGAGTGTCAATACAGAGATCGCACTTGGAAGACACTCCATCAATGTGATTCCAAACAGTGCGGTGAGGCTGTTGGGGACACATTTGAAGGCATTTCATGCAGCCGATGCATTCCTCCTGATTAATCCTTCTGACATTGCCGTTTTCAGTGTCAATGTAGGCAGCCCCTACAGGACAGTTCTGGACGCAAACCGGTGTGACACACTGCCTGCAGACTGCCATCTGGATATCGTCAGGAAATTTACCAAAGGAATCCTGGATTATCTGAATGCGTGAAAGAGACAGGTTCTGGACGCCATAGTGTGTCAGCGAACAGGCAAGCATGCATGTTGTACAGCCCATACATTTTTTGCTGTCATAAACCAGGTATCCTTTGGACTCCGGATAGGTTACTTCCTGCGCTTCTGCTTCCGAAGTTTTAACCTCGGTGGCTTTTACACAGGAAGTTGCTGCAATCGCTCCGGCAGCCAGCGCTGCGCTGCCTCCCACAAGAAATTGTCGCCGGTTCATCTTTTTTTTCGATGCTTCTTTTTTGTCAGGTTTTTTGTTTTCTGGCATTAGCTAACTCCTTGATAGATAACAGGTTAATATTGTTTCTATGTAAACTTGCTGTTAGAGGAGTGATTCCTATCTTTATAATATAAAGCAGAAAATGATTGAATTGCAATCATAATAATCAATCTAATAGCATAATATCACAAAGAAGATCAGGATTGGCAGAGTAGCCGGTTATTATTAATCATTGATACCTGCTGACAAACAAGATATTGGAAGAACTGCATTTGGATTCCGGATCATAAAAAATTGTTAAAAAATACATATCAGTCATTGAAGGACGCCGGAGCCATTAGATTCAATTTTGCGGGAGACGAAAACGGTTCATTCTTTAATAAATAGAACACTGAACTCGTTGAAGTAAACTAAAGTTTGTCAATAATGAAAAGTGTTTGTTTTCGATCCGATCTGACGAGGGCTATCCGCTCCGCCCAAGAGCGGTTAGCTAATGGGCAGGAATGAACCCGCGGCGTTTTTTACCGTTATACAATTCAGATCAAAGATACGCCATTTTGGATTCTGTTCAAATGCAGAAGGATTAGGGCCCATTCCATGACAGGCACTGAAAGCTTTTCCTCCTCTGATTTATTCAGTGCCTGGATTATCATTTTTAAAATCACTTGATAAAATTGATAAACCGAAAAACACGATATAAAGGGTTTTTTTGATTGCCAAACGGTATATTGCGATAGTTGTAAAGGATCAGATTGGTAAAACCGATGTGTTATAATTGCATTAATCCGGGTTGAATGGTTATTTTGTGATTATGATTACATCTTTTTCATCAACTGGACAGCAGCAGTAAGAACCGGATCCCATACAGGGCCGAACGGCGGCGCATAGGCAAGGTCACACTGGCTGAATTCTTCTACTGTCATATTATTGTGCAGTGCCACTGCCGGTGCGTTTATCCTGTGGGCGACTCCCTCTACTCCAACCATCTGTACCCCAAGGAGTCTCCCGCTTTTTTTATCTCCAATCATATGGACCTTTATTTCTGCATTTCCCGGATAGGAATGAGCCCGGCTGCGGGTTGTAATTACAGTATCAACAGGATCAAATCCTGCTTTTTTTGATTCGTCGATATCAAGACCTGTACGGGCCACCTGTATATCAAATACCTTGAATACCGCTGTCCCTGCGATTCCTTCAAGCTGTGTGTCGCCGCCTGTAACATTGTCCGCGACCGCCCAGCCGGCCCTGTTTGCCCTGAGGGCCAGGGGAACATAGGCCTTTTGTCCTGTAACAACATGATATGCATCTGCGCAGTCTCCGGCGGCATATATGCGCTCATTGGAAGTTAAAAGCGTTTTGTCTACGGCAATTGACTTTTTTATACCGAGCTCGATCCCCGCTTCTTCTGCAAGAGCACTATTGGGATTAACACCTATTGCACAGATAACCATGTCACAGTTAAGATGCAGATTGCTGCATTTTACAGTCAATTGATCCCCGGATCGTTTTATCTCCTCTATCTCAAAACCCGCATAAACCTTAACATCATGTTTTTCCACTTCTGTCTTAACCATGTCTGATAATTCATTATTCATCCACGGGATAAAATTTGCCCTTGGCTTAACCATTGAGACATCAATCTCGTTTGCCCTCAGTGCCTCGCACATTTCAAGGGCAATGTATCCCATGCCTATTATGACAGCGCTTTTAACCCTATGTTCATGGATGAACTGTTTTATTTGTCTTCCCTGTCCAAGACTCTTAAGGGGAAGTACTCCGGGCAGATCAATTCCGGGCAAATCAGGGATTATGGGGGATGCACCGGTTGCAATCAAAAGTTTGTTGTATTCAAGGATTGATTCCTCTCCATTGGAATCTGTATAATTTACAAGTCTTTTTACAGGATCAATACTGAAAACCCTGTGTCCGGTTCTTAAATCGATGCCCTGTTTATTACGAAATACTTCAGCATGTCTGACTACAAGGTCGTTCATGTCCCGGACCGGGTCTGCTATGTTGTAAGGCATACCGCATGCACTGTAGGAGACGTCGTTTGTCTGTTCAAGAACGATTACCTCCATGTCCGGTTTGTTTCTTTTAGCACGGCTCGCAGCACTCATACCTGCTGCATCACCGCCGATTATTATGAATTTCATGATATCCTCCATAATCTACGCCATCAAATCCGCTTCTCCCGAAGAACAAAACAGAAGAGTAGTGGGCTGCCCTGACAGCATCTCCTCATATCTGGCCTGGAACCGCGCGGCCTCTTCCTCTTCGGGCAATATGAAACCGAGAAATACAACGGATGCATCTGAAGAATGTCTATGCAATACTTCAGTAAAGGGGGAATCCGAAACAATAACCTGGACATCCGCGTCTATCCTCGCGGCTTCTACCATCTCTTTAAGTGCATGGGTCGCAGGTTCCCGCCCTTCTTCATTCTGTATTAATCTTAAAAGACGGATTTTTATATCCGACCATTCGAAATTCAGGGTCAAAAGGTGAGAGGTCAAAACCATCAATGATCCATTGTCTTTTCCTCGCCACCAGATATCTATTCTTTTAGGAGTTGATTTTTCCGGCAAACCATTATCCTTCAGCAAAATAAGACTCATTCCCAGAGAATGTACTGAGATAAGGTGCTTTACAAAAGGCAAAGCCCGTTCTTTATCGGATGCCCATCCCATAAAAACAACATTCGGCTGAAGAGGACCTATGGATTGCCCCTGTATGAGGGCAGAAAGGCCCTCATCAACATTGCTGGATACAACAACAGTTGAAAGAGCTTCAAAATCATTCTCCACAACAAAACGCTTTAACTGTTCTTTTGCAGCCTGACGGTGCCCGGAGCGTTCAACAATATCGCCTGTCAGAACTCGTACCAGGGTTACAAGGCCTCTCTCTGCGCCAATCCAGAGGGCATACATGCTCATTGTCATATGAGCTTCGGGATCTCCGGTAAGTACCAGTATGGAAGGTCTCCAGTTTTTAGGATTTACTGTCAACTTTGCAAGTTTTAACAGGTTGCTTCTCAGCCTTGAATAAATAAAGCCCCATCTTGCATCACCAAAATGGACTCTCAGGACACGCCTCCGGAGGAAATAATAAAAGACCATTATAACCACTGCGGCAAAGAATGCAGACCACGGGTCAATGAGAAAAGCGGTAATAACGCATCCGGCTCCTCCTGCCAGGGCCGGGAGCCAGTGATAATATTTGAACCTGGGCCTGAAAGAAGGGTTGCCGGCAAAGGATTCAACAAACGCGGCGATATTTATCATTCCATAGGTGTAAAGAAAAAACATGGTAACAACCGATGCTATTATATTGAATGCCCCTCCATCAGAATTATTGCCTGCCCACAGTATTACGATAAAAGTTATTAACAGGGTGAACACCAGTGCTCTATGGGGTTCATCACCCTTTTTGGATCCGCGGCGGAACATACCCAGAAGAGGAATGACATTGTCCCTGGCCACAGCCTGAAGGACCCTTGGCGCGCCAAGAAACGAACCCAGTCCGCTGGAGAGTGTGGCGGCAAATACACCTGCTGTAACAAGATAACCGAATCCCAGCAGTGCCTGTTCACCCATAGTTTCAAAGGATGAGTTAAGGAGTTGAGTCCGGGTCTGGGCTCCGCCTACAATCAAAATCTGGAATCCGTATATTATCAATCCGGTAAATACTGCCGCAAAGGTGCCTTTTGGGATTGACCTTCCCGGACTTTTCAAATCACCTGACATGTTTACTCCTGCCATAATGCCTGTTACGGCGGGAAAATACAGAGCAAACACAACCCAGAACGAAAGGTTTTCCGAGCTGTATTCAGGCCCAAGGTTTGATGAAAATGTATCACTGCTGAAATTTACAAGAGAACCGCCCATAAAGGCAACTATCGATAGTACAAGTATGCCCATTATCAGGTACTGTGTCTTTATTGCAAGCTTTGCTCCTGTAAATGAAACAATAAAAAGAACGATTGTTGTAACAAGGGCAATATAGAGAAAATATTGTCCTGAATCAGGAAACGCCCTTACAAGGGCTTCGGTAAATCCCAGGATATAAAAAGGAACGGATATTGCCTGGGCAAGGAAAAGGGCTATACCGATTGCCCCGCCGAATTCAGGACCGAGGGCGCGGGATATCAGAAAGTATGCCCCTCCACCTGAAACAGGAGTGTTGGTGGACACCGCGGAGATAGACAGGCTGGTAAGGGTTGTAATTGCCTTTGCAATAATAAGGATAATCAGGGTATGGATAATACCTGCCTCACCAACTACGTACCCGGCACGCATGAACATTATAACACCAAGTATGGTCAGTATGGACGGAGTGAAAACTCCGCCGAATGTGCCGAGTTTGTTTTGACTGTTTTGTGTCATGTTAAATATCGTTATTTCCAGCCGCTGTTGCTTTTATATTCTTTTATTACTCCTATTGCCATTATATCACGGATTTTTCCGCCCTTAATCTTGAACAGTTCGGACATGGGCATGCTGTTGGGCTGCCCCGCAAAATAAGCTGCAGGCTGGGTGGTTCCATCCGGCATGGTGATGGTTTCGACGCCCGGATGGTTGAACATGTAGACTCCCCAGGTTACACCCCTTTCCACATCAACTACAGGGATTCTGCGTGGGCGGATGCTTTCGATAAGGGCAAATACTCCCGAATCAATTGCTTCAGTACATTCTCCTCTGGCAAAAGCGATGGATGTTACTCCTCCGGGGCCTGGTTGCGGGGTTTCAGGTTCTTTCATATGTACGGCCATTTCGGGCGGCAGCTTTGTGCCGGCCGTCCACATTCCGTTTTCAAGGCGATAACACTCGTCATGCCAAGGAACAATTTTGCTGTTACTAAGCTCGATAGAATCAAAATAGGCGTTTGAGATTTTTACCAGTTCTTCTCTTGAAATACGCTCTTCAGGCGCAAGCGCTTCTGAATAGGCGGCAGGCGGTACAGTCATTGCTCCACCTGTTCCTCCCATCATGGAATCCACGACTATTGCTTCCGCTTCGGTAATCTGATTGTTTTCTACCTTTAAACGCATAGAAAGGAGAACAGGTTTGTCTTCATGATCTTTTGTCCTGATCAGCCCTACAAACGCCACCTGCCCGGCCTCGGGATCGGCAATATAAAATTTATAATCGGTCAGCCCGGTTGCTTTACTCCAGATTCCTTTTGATATATCGGCGAGCGGTATTACATCAGCGTTTTCAGTATACCGTGCATTTTCGGCAAAAGGGGCCTTTGAGGCGTCATGGGCTACCATTGCGTCCAGGTACTTATTCACAAAATCTTCAAGACACTGCCTGTCACATTTTAAGGTTTCAGCCTGTTCTGCCCGGTTTTTACATCCTGCTATTCCGGTAATTAACAATCCTGATAAAATTAAGATAAAAAATCTGCGCATAGTTCTCCTCCCGTTGGTTGATTTTTAATGTCGGTTGATAGTCCGTATCGTTCCTTTCTCATTTCGGATAGGATAATCATCCAATTTGCATTCCCTCACCGGTCAGTGTGAAGTGAGGTTTTTTCCATAATAGAGTTGACCCCAGAAAGGCCTGTGCGAAGAACCGTGATTAAAACCAGGGATCTTTCACAGGCATTGGTTGATAAGAACTCGATTCACAGAGAATGAAGTATATGGAATATTGATATGAGTGTCAAAGATAAACCCGGATTTTGCAGGAAGCTGCTACCAAATTAAAAACATACTTATTTTATTCCAAATCTTCGAAGCGTTTAACTCTTTCCTTTTCAAGGATAATTGTTTCCAGATTCGCTACACGATCTTTTAACCTTGCTATAATTTGTGACTCATCTTCATTATATTTTTTCGCTTTTTCTGTATCGTTATCCTTTTTTGTTTTTATTATGTCGCTAATGGCTCCAA